>NZ_JAKDJU010000138.1 GCF_030453725.1 Brevibacterium picturae | reverse complement strand
CACCGGCACTGCGCGAACTGGCTCAGGCCCTGCGCTTGCGTGTGACCAGGTAGCCGATTCCGTAGAGCGCGGCAGTGAAGACCAGGGTGCCGAGAATCTGGATGCGCACGGATTCCACGGTCAGACCGAGGACGATGATCATGGCGATCCCTGCCAGCGTCGCATAGGACAGCCAGGGGAAGAGCCACATCTTCAACGGCAGTTCGTCGCCGGCGGCTTCGGCACGGCGGCGGATGATGATCTGTGACACCAGGGTCACGACCCAGGTGACGATGAGCGTGGACCCGACGATGTTGAGCAGCACCCCGAGCACCTCGGCGGCCCAGAAATAGTTCAGCGCCACTGCCACGAAACCGAACGCCGAGGTGGCCAGCACCGCTGCCATCGGAACGCCGCGTTTGGTCGCCCGTCCCAGTCCCGCCGGCAGCATCGCACGTTCGGACATGGAGAACGCCATTCTCGACGCACCGTAGATGTTGGCATTCATCGACGACAGCAGCGCGATGACGATGACTGCGGCCAGAAGCGAGGCGATGAGCGGAAGGCCGGCAGTGTCGAGGACCGCGACGAAGGGCGACTCGGTCAGCCGCTCGTCGTTCCAGTCGAGGACGAGGACGATGACTGCCACGGAACCGATGTAGAGGAACAGTATGCGCCACACGATGGTTTTGATCGCCTGGGTCACGCTGCGGCTCGGGTCCGCGGTCTCGGCCGCGGCGACCGCCACGATCTCGATGCCGCCGAAGGCGAAGGCGACGACGAGGAGTCCGGCAGCGACTCCGGGCAGACCGGTGGGCATGAATCCGTCGGTGAAGACGGCCGCAGGTGGCTCTGCAGGAGTCCAGCCGAACAGGTATGCGGCGCCGAGGACGAGGAACAGAGTGACGAAGGCGACCTTGATGAGGGAGAACCAGAATTCGAACTCACCGAAGCTGCCCGAGGTGGTGAGGTTGATCGCGGTGAAGATGACCATGATGGCCAGGGCGATGACCCACTGCGGGATCGCTGGGACATAATTGGCCGCGATCTGCGCGGCCGCGGTGGCCTCTGCGGCGACGACGAGGCAGAGCTGGACCCACCACAGGGCCCCGACGGCGAATGCGGCCGCCGGACCCATGGCTCGGCCGGCGTAGTGGGAGAAGGCCCCCGGGTTCGGATCGGCGGCCACGAGCTCTCCGAGGGCGCGCATGACGAAGATGACGATGAGTCCGGCCACCACATAGGAGATGAGGACGGCTGGACCGGCAGCTTGGACGCCGGCGCCCGACCCGACGAACAGGCCGGCGCCGATCGCCGACCCGAGGCTCATCATGACAAGGTGGCGCGGCTTCATTCCGACTTTGAGGCCGGCCCCGGACTGCGCTGCGTCAGGTGTCGCCGAGGCTGATGATGAGTCTGCGGGCACTGGGGACTGCGGCGATTGAGATTCAGGCACCGGATGAGTCTATCGTCCGACCACAGTCGTGAGACAGTCCGACGCGGACGAAGAGATGCCGTGGTCGCAGATCTGCGACCACGGCACCGTCAGCGGTTGAAGAGTCTCACTCTCCGCGTTTGATCCAGGCCTCCAGGGACGGCGCTTCGGCACCGATCGATGTCGACCCACCGTGTCCGGTGAGGACGACCGTGGCGGCGGGGAGTTTGAACAGGACGTCCCTGATCGATTCGATGATCGTCTCGAAGCTCGAATGCGAGCGTCCGGTAGCTCCCGGGCCGCCGTGGAAGAGCGTGTCTCCGGAGAAGAGCACGGGGCCGACTGCGCTGCCTGCGCCCGCCGAGGCGGGAACCGGCAGCCCGGTTTCGATGAAGAAGCAGGTCGAACCGGGGGAGTGGCCGGGAGTGTGCAGGGCCTTCACCCTCACCCCACCGACGTTCCAGGTGTCTCCGTCGGAGATCTCCGCATCGGGGCGGTAGCTGTCATAGGTCATGTCCCACAGGACGTGGTCGGCGGGGTTGAGATGGACGGGCGGGTTGCCCACACGATGGGCGAAGTCGCGCACGACTCCGACGTGGTCATCGTGACCGTGGGTCAGCAGGATCGCCTTGACCTCTCGCGCCCCGACCTTCTCCGCGATGGCATTGACGTCATGCGCGGGATCGATGACGATGACCTCGGAGTCGTCGCCGACGATCCAGACGTTGTTGTCGACGTCCCAGGTCCCGCCGTCGAGCGAGAACGTGCCGGACGTGACCAGATGCTCGATTGCCGTCATCAGAACTCCACCACCGATCGCAGTACTTTGCCTTGGCTCATCTTCTCAAATGCCTCCTCGACGTCGCCGATTCCGATGCGCTCGGACACGAACTTCTCCAACGGTACGCGCCCCTGCTGGTACAGGTCGACGAGCATCGGGAAATCCCGCTCGGGCAGGCAGTCCCCGTACCAGGAGGACTTCAGCCGGCCACCGCGGCCGAAGACGTCGAGCAGGGGGACGCTGAGCTCCATCTCCGGAGTCGGAACGCCCACGAGGACCACGGTGCCCGCCAGATCACGACCGTAGAAGGCCTGACGCCAGGTCTCCGGACGGCCCACAGCGTCGATGGCGACATCGACGCCGAAGCCACCGGTCAGCTCCTGGATCGCTGCGACGACCTCATCCTCGCTCTTGCCGCGAGTGTTGACCGTGTGGGTGGCGCCGAGTTCCTCTGCCCACTGGAGCTTCGTGTCATCGATGTCGAGCGCGATGATCGTGCCCGCACCGGCCAGGGCTGAACCGGCGATGGACGCGCAGCCGACGCCGCCGCAGCCGATGACGGCCACCGACTTGCCGCGGGTGACTTCGCCCGTGTTGATGGCCGCGCCGATTCCGGCCATGACGCCGCACCCCAGCAGACCCACGACAGCGGGATCAGCTTCGGGGACCTTCGTGCACTGTCCGGCCGCGACCAGGGTCTTCTCGGCGAAGGAACCGATGCCCAGCGCGGCCTCGAGCTCGGTGCCGTCGGGCAGCGTCATCTTCTGGGAGGCGTTGTGGGTGTCGAAGCAGTACCAGGGCTCACCGCGCTTGCAGGCCCGGCACTCGCCGCAGATCGCACGCCAGTTGAGGATGACGAAATCGCCCACCTCGACGTCGGTGACGCCTTCGCCGATCTCTGAGACGGTGCCTGCCGATTCGTGGCCGAGCAGGAACGGGTAGTCGTCGCTGATTCCGCCCTCGCGGTAGTGGAAGTCCGTGTGGCAGACGCCGCACGACTGCACATCGACGATGACCTCGCCCGGGCCCGGATCGGGGATGACGATGTCGGTGAGTTCGACCGGCGCTCCCTTGCTGCGGGAGATGACACCTTTGACGGTCTGTGGCATTGCGTCTCCTAGTGCTGTGGGCAGTGGTGAGGACCTTGTGCGCTGAGGCCGATCAAGGTCATATGCACGCCCGACGATGATTTCGTACAGCCCCACCCTAACCAGGCACGGGCCTCGCGACCAGTGCACGTCGCCGAATGAGAAGACGGCCCGATCCCCGTGCCGGGAATCGGGCCGTCTGCGCTCAGGTCGGCGGCGCGCTCACTCCTCGTCGGGGTGCTTGCGCAGGTGGACGATCGCGGCTCCGAGGCCGCCCCACACGGTGACGATGGCGATGATCATCATGACGATGGCTGATGTGCCCATGGTCAGACTCCCTTGTTCTCGTTGGCGGACGTTCCATTGCCGGGCGTTTTATTGCCGGACCTGCCCTTGGCGGTGTTCTCGTTGGCGACCGAGTCGGCGATCGCGGCGTCCATCTCAGCCAAAGTCGTCTTCGGCCATCTGATGAGTGAGAGCACGACCGAGGCAACGATGAGGACGCCGATCATGCCCCAGCCGAAGGTGCCGGTGATCAGACCCGGATATCCCTCATAGCCTTCGGTGATGAAGGTGATGATCTGCGTGATGAGCATGTAGATGAGCATCACGCCGGTGATCGAGATGAGGATCATCCAGGTGATGCCGAGTTTGAAGCTCGACACCGCGTTGAGGTGGCGGCTGAACATCGGCAGCTTGCGCAGCAGCCAGCCCACGGAGACGATCGCGAGGACGGCCGAGCCGACGATGCCGATGTTGTTGGCCCAGGCGTCCATGGTGTCCAGGGCGTACAGGCCGGTGATCGTGGGCATGAGCAGAATTGAGATGACCGCCATGCCGCCGCCGACGAAGAGCGTCGAGGACTTGTTGCCGACCCCGAACTTCTCGCGCAGAGCCTGGATGGGCACCTGGACGATTGAGATCATCGATGTCAATCCGGCGAAGACGAGGCAGGCGAAGAACACGAAGCCGAAGATCGGACCGCCCGGCATTTCGGAGATCAGGGCCGGGAAGCCGACGAAGGCCAGGCCGATGCCGCTGGTGGCCACGTCTGCGACCTCGACTCCCTGTGCCGCGGCCATGAAGCCGAGTGCGGCGAAGATGCCGATGCCGGCGAGGATCTCGAACGCGGAGTTGGAGAAGCCGACGACGAGGCCGGCGCCGGTGAGGTTCGTCTTCTTCTTCAGGTATGAGGCATAGGTGATCATGATGCCGAAGGCGATCGACAGAGAGAAGAAGATCTGCCCGTAGGCCGCAATCCACACGCCTGGATCCGTCAGCGCTCCGAAGTCCGGGGTGAATAGGGCGTTCAGCCCCTCGGCTGCACCGGGGAGGAACAGCGAACGGATCACCAGCGCGAGGAACAGAACGATGAGCAGCGGGATGAAGATCTTCGAGAAACGGGCGATGCCCTTCTGCACACCCAACAGAAGGATGCCCAGGACGAGGATCCAGACGATGATCACGGGAATGAGCACGGCCGGGACGAACTCGAACGAGATGCCCGGGTCGCCCATCTTGAGGTATTCGCCGAAGAAGAAGCCCTCTGCGTCGTCGCTCCAGGCCTCATTGAGCGAGAAGATCATGTACGAACCCGCCCAGGCCATGATCGCGGCATAGTAGATGCCGATGACGATCGCGATGCCCGTGGCGAACCAGCCGATCGGTTCCGCCGACTTGTGCACCATGCGGTAGGCCAGAGGAGCCGATCCTCTCGACCGGTGGCCCATCGCATAATAGAAGAAGAGCAGCGGGATTCCTGCGGTCAGCAGTGCGACCAGGTACGGGATGATGAAAGCCCCGCCGCCGTTGTCGTAGGTCACGTATGGGAAGCGCCAGATGTTGCCGAGGCCGACCGCCGAGCCGATTGCCGCGAAGATGAACGCGGAACGGGAGACGAAGACCTCCCTCTGGGGTTTTGTCGTGGCAGACATGATGTGTGTCCTTTCGGTCTCAACCGCCGATGTGTGCGGCTGCTTGCCGTCGGAGTTCTGCTGCGAATGCGCCGACGACGGAAGCAGGGAGCGCTGCCCGGAGGCTCGCCTCGACGCGGAGTGCGTGCGCTCCCGTTCATTGCCCCCCAGCTTACTGGGAGGATTCTGTGAAAGGTGCTCTGAGTCACGTGACTTGCATAACAGTCCGACAACGAATTCTGTCCTGCCGGGCGGCGCGCTTGTGCCCAGGGAACCGACAGGCCCAGCCCGGGCGCCGTGGCCGGTAGACTGGCGTGCGTGACTATCGCTCTGTACAACACCGCCAGCCGCACCACCGAAGAACTGCGCCCCGTCAATGCCGGGCACGTGGGCATCTACGTCTGTGGTGCCACGGTGCAGGGCGAGCCCCACATCGGCCACCTGCGCTCGGCCTCGGTCTTCGACCAGCTTCGCCGCTGGCTGATGTATCGCGGCTACAGCGTCACCCTGGTCCGCAATGTCACCGACATCGACGACAAGATCCTGTCGAAGTCCGCCGAGGTGGGTCGAGACTGGTTCGCCCACGCCTATCTGTACGAGCGGGCCTTCACCAGGGCCTATGCCGCCCTCGATGTGCTGCCGCCCAGCTACGAACCTCGTGCCACCGGACACATCACGGAGATGATCGAGCTCATCGACCGACTCATCGACGCGGGATACGCCTACCCGGCACTCGACGACAGCGGCGATGTCTACTTCGCGGCCGCCTCGTGGGCCGAGTACGGCGCACTGACCAACCAGCGTCTCGATGATATGGAGCCCGCGAACGATGCGGACATGCGGGGCAAGAAGGACGCCAGGGACTTCGCGCTGTGGAAGGCGCACAAGCCCGGCGAGCCCGGAACCGCCTCGTGGCCGGCACCATGGGGTCGAGGCCGACCGGGCTGGCACATCGAGTGCTCGGCCATGTCGACGAAGTACCTCGGCGAGAATTTCGACATCCACGGCGGCGGGCTGGATCTGCGCTTCCCCCATCATGAGAACGAGCTGGCTCAGTCGCGGGCGGCCGGTGACCGGTTCGCCAACATCTGGATGCATTCGGGCCTGCTCAATGTGGGCGGGGACAAGATGTCGAAGTCCCTGGGCAACTCCGTGTTCGCCTCCGAGCTCTTCGATCGCTACAGTCCGCTTGCCGTGCGCTACTTCCTCACCGGCGCCAGCTACCGGTCGATCCTCGAGTTCTCACCCGAGGCCATGGACCGGCAGACCGCCTCCCTCGACCGTCTGGCGAACTTCCTCCAGCGGGCCCGGCAGACGCTCGGAGATGAGGCACCCGCGCTTCCCGACGTCAGCGACTCCTACCGCGGTCGCAGCGTCGACGTACCCACGGAGTTCGCAGCGGCACTCGACGACGACCTCGGCGTGCCGCGTGCCCTGTCCGAGGTCTTCGCGACGGTCACCGAGGGTGCGAAGCTCCTCGACTCCGGCCAGGATCGGAACACGCTCAGCCGGATCGTCGCCCAGGTGGAGCTGATGCTCGATATCCTGGGAGTCAATCCCAGCGCCGAGGCGTGGGCCGGCTCGGGAGCGGATGCGACGGTCGAATCGGCGCTGGATTCCCTCGTCGATGCGCTCGCCGGGCAGCGGGCCGAGGCCAAGGCGGAGAAGGATTTTGCCACGGCCGATGCGATCCGGGACAATCTGGCATCTGCCGGGATCGTCATCGAGGACACGGCGGACGGCTACCGCTACCACGTCAAGGACAGCTGACCGGTCCACTGCACACCTCCACAGCACTCTGCAATGCAATCTCTCCCGGTGACGAGCCTCGGTTCGTGACCACTGACGACTCTTAAGGATTCACATGGCTTCCACCCCACGCGCCGGCGGCTCGAAGAAGGGCCCGACCAAGGGCTCCGGCGGCAAGAACAAGCGCAGCCTGCGCGGCAAGGGCCCCACGCCCAAGGCCGAGGACCGCGTCTACCACAAGGCGCACAAGGCGACGGCGAACAAGAAGGCCGCCAACGCCTCGGCGCAGGCCAAGCGACGCAAGAAGGAGAACGGCCCGAACATGGTCGCCGGGCGCAACTCGGTGCTCGAGGCCCTGCGTGAGGACGTTCCCGCAACCGCGATGTACGTCGCCGGACGGATCGATTCCGATGACCGCGTCCGCGAGGCCATCACCCTGGCCACCAAGCGCGGCATCTCGATGCTCGAGGCGAGCAAGCCCGACCTCGACCGACTCACCGACGACGCGATCCATCAGGGCATCGCCCTGCAGATCCCGCCCTACGAATACGCCGAGCCCCGTGACCTGCTCGAAGACGCGGCCGACCGTGCCGAGGCGCCGCTGCTCGTCGCGCTCGACGGCATCACCGACCCGCGCAACCTCGGTGCGATCGTCCGCTCCACCGCGGCCTTCGGCGGCCACGGCGTCATCATCCCGCAGCGCCGCGCAGCCTCGATGACCGCCGCCGCGTGGAAGACCTCCGCCGGTGCTGCGGCCCGCATCAGGGTCGCGCAGGTCGTCAATCTGGCCCGCGCCATCGACGAGCTCAAGAAGCAGAACGTCTTCGTCGTGGGACTCGACATGGACGGAGACGTCGAGCTGCCGGAGCTGACCTTCAGCCGCGATCCGGTGTGCATCGTCGTCGGCTCCGAGGGCAAGGGCATCTCGCGCCTCATCGCCGACAAGTGCGACCAGATCGTGTCGGTCCCGATCGCCGCGACCACTGAGTCCCTCAACGCGGGCATCGCCGCGGCCGTCTCCCTCTACGAAGTCGCCCGCACCCGCCGAGGCTGAACTGC
>NZ_JAKDJU010000137.1 GCF_030453725.1 Brevibacterium picturae | reverse complement strand
TTCACGGGAAAGGTCCTCGCCTATGTGCAGGGATTCCACGAGATCGCCGCAGGTGCGCAGGAACACGGCTGGAACACGGACCTCGGCGAAGTGGCCAGGATCTGGAGGGCGGGCTGCATCATCCGCGCCAGATTCCTCGACCGGATCACGGAGGCTTACGAGGCAGATTCGGCTCTGAGCTCACTGCTGGCCGATCCGTATTTCCAGGATTCGCTCAACGCCGGGCAACAGGCTCTGCGGGATACGGTCGCCGATGCTGCCGTTCACGGCGTGCCGATTCCGGCCCTGGCCTCGGCACTGTCGTACTTCGACGGCGTCCGCACCTCCCGGGCGTCTGCGGCGCTGGTGCAGGGCCAGCGAGACTTCTTCGGATCCCACACCTACGCGCGCACAGATCGCTCGGGAACCTTCCATACGCTGTGGTCGGGTGATCGCAGCGAAGTCCAGCTGTGAGGGCCGACGTCTCTGCAGCTGGGCGATAGTGGCCCAAACCTTGTGAACGTGGCAATGTGGGAGACATGACTTTGCCACACGAAGATGTTGACCCCAACGGCCTGCTCGAATACTCGGTGGTCTTCACCGACCGATCACTGAACCACATGTCGGGTCGATTCGTCACCGTCATGCAGGACATCAACCGCGTTCTGCGCGAGGCCTACGACGCACACAGTGTGGCCATCGTCCCCGGCGGCGGCAGCTACGCCATGGAATCCGTGGCGCGGCAGCTCGCGACCGGCAAGAAGTGCCTCGTGGTCCGCAACGGACTGTTCTCCTTCCGCTGGTCACAGATCCTCGACGCCGGAAACATTGCGAGCGAGACGACCGTGCTCAAGGCCTCCCCGAGCAGCGACGAGCACCAGTCGGCATGGTCCCCCGCCCCCGTCGCCGAGGTGGTCGCCGCCATCGAGGCCGAACGCCCGGCAGTCGTGTTCGCACCCCACGTCGAAACCGCGTCCGGGATGCTCCTGCCCGATGACTACATCCGCCAGGTTGCCGACGCGGTCCACAATGTCGGCGGCGTCTTCGTCCTCGACTGCATCGCCTCGGGTGCCGTGTGGGCTTCGCAGACAGACCTGGGCGTCGACATCCTCATCAGCGCGCCGCAGAAGGGGTGGAGCGGTTCACCCTGCGCCGGTTACGTCATGCTCAGCGAAGCCGGCCGTGCCGCCGTCCAGGAGTCCACCTCGTCGAGCTTCGCCATGGACCTGAAGAAGTGGCTGTTCATCGCCGACGAATACGAAGAGGGCCGGGCCCCGTATCACGCGACCATGCCGACCGATTCGCTGGCACACAACGCCAAGCTCATGCTCGAGACGCAGGAGCGCGGCTTCGACAAGCTCGCCGCAGCACAGTTCGAGCTCGGTGATCGGGTTCGCACGGTCTTGTCCGATCGTGGACTGCCCTCGGTCGCGGCACCCGAATTCGCCTCGCCCAGCGTGGTCGTCGTCCACACGGACAACCCGAAGCTGGCCACCGGTGCGAGCTTCAAGGAAGCCGGCGTCCAGATCGCCGCGGGCGTGCCCCTGCAGTGTGACGAGCCCGAGGACTTCTCGACCTTCCGCATCGGTCTCTTCGGACTCGACAAGCTCGGCGACATCGACGGCACGATCACTCGTCTCGAAGCCGCCCTCGACTCGATCGGCGTCACGCCACAGACATAACCGCCCCACACCAGGAGCGCCGAAACCTCGCGTTGCACAGGGACGTTTCGCTGCTCCTGGTGCGTGTTGAACGCCGAATCCATCGCCGACAGGCCGACACCTCTGGAAGAGCACAGTTCGCCCACATACACTGTGCCAATGACTCAGAGAGAACAGCGTCGTCGCTTAGGGACGAATGACTTCGATCTCGAAGACGAATTGGTCGATGAGGCGACCTCGACGGTGGTCGAAGGCGCGAAACGCCTGAACCGGAAATGGCCGGAACTCGTCGTCACCGGATTCTTCGGCGGGGTCGACGTCGGTTTGGGCATTCTGGCGATGGTGCTGGTCAAGCAGGCAACGGGATCTGACGTGCTTGCCGGTCTTGCATTCGGCATCGGTCTGCTGGCGCTGAAGCTGGCACACTCAGAACTGTTCACCGAAGAGTTTCTGCTGCCCATCAACGCAGTGATCGCAGGTCAGGCCAAAGCGCTTCAGGTAGTCCGCCTGTGGGCGGTGACCCTCGTGATGAACCTGGTCGGAGGCCTGGCCTTCGCCGGGCTGATGGTGCTCGCTCTTCCCGACTACCATTCGACGATGATCAAAACGGCCGTGAAGTACCTCGACCAACCGTCCCTGGTGGTGATGATCGCACTGTCACTCTTGGCCGGTGCCACCGTGACTTTGTCCACCCGGATGTCACAGGGAACCTCGAACGACGTCGTCCTCGCCATCGTCAGCATGGCATCGGGCCTGCTGCTCATCGGCCTCGGCATGCTCCACGGTGCTCTCAACGTGATCGTCATCTTCGCAGCTATGTTGGCCGGGGCGGATATTTCGATGTTGGATCTGCTGAAATGGTTTGCGATCGTCATTCCATTCAATATGCTCGGCGGTCTGGCTCTCATCACTCTGCCCAGGGTCGTTCGGACCTATCGCGTGCTGCGCGCGGTGCGCAAGGGCACGGTCTCTCTGGAAGACCTTGAACGCGAAGCTGGCTAGGGCCGGTCACCACTGCTGGTCAGTCGCGATCATCTCGTCCGGCACTAGGATGCCGAGTGCAGTGCCCTTTCGCGGCCACAGCTAGCCATACCGGTAGCCGCTATTCATACCGGCAGCTGCTATTCAGACCCGCGGCAACTTCCCATACAGGTAGCAGCACACCACGCACCAACAGCGCCATAACCTCCAGTTGCGAGGGGAGGTTATGGCGCTGTTGGTGCGTGGTGCTCTCAGCTCCCGGGCCAGATCGCATGAATCCTCGGGCGGTGACTGCAACCTGGCTCAGGCGGTACTGCTGATTGCCTGCCTCAGGCGGTGGAGCCGAGCGCGATGACGTTGTCGGCGAGGCGTTCGTTGTCGCCGTACATGAAGTGGTTCTTCATGTTCTCCGAGAACCGGCTGGCATCGGTGGTCAGCCCGACAGCCTCGGCGACCTCACGGATGTGCATCGGGGTCGCGCCACAGCACACGCCGATGTAGTTCACTCCCAGGTCATAGGCTTCCTTCGCGAACGCGCCGATCTCATAGCGGTTGGTCTGCAGTGGGTCGAGGGCGGTGGGGAAGGTGCGACCGTGCGGGGAAGCCACCTCGGCGCGGGGATCGGAGAGGTTGAAGAACGTGGGTTCATCCTGGGTCGTGCGGTAGGGGATGGGCAGGGCACCGACGTGACAGGACACTGCCGCACGGATCTCCTTCAGCCACGGCAGCATCGTGGCGGGTCCGCGGAAGCAGTTGAGGCCGACGACGTCGACGCCCAGCTGTTCGAGCTTCTGCGCCGTTTCGACGATGCCGACGCCATCGGCCATCTCCTGGAAGGCCATGGGGGCCAGGGTGAGGACGACGGGCAGGCCGCTGGCCTTGGCGATCTCGGCCGCAGCAATGGCCTCACCGGCGAAGTAGAAGGTCTCGCCGACGATGAGGTCGGCGCCTTCGTCCACGGCCCACCCCACCATCTCGGTGAACATGGAACGGACCTCGGCCTGGCGGTCCGGATTCTCGGGATCCCAGATGTTCGAGTTCGAGATGTTTCCGGCCATGAAGTTTCCGGGTTTGGCGTCGGCAACGCCGCGGGCGATCTGCAGCGCGGAGCGGTTGAGAGGTTCGAGCAGATCCTCCTTGCCGATGACCCGCATCTTCTCGCGGTGACCGTTGTAGGTGAAGGCTTCGACGATGTCCGAGCCGGCGCGCTGGAAGTCCACGTGCAGTGAGCGCAGGGCATCGGGGAATTCGAGCGCGACCTCGGGCACGAATTCTCCGGCGGACAGGTAGCCGCGCTTCTCGAGTTCGAACAGGAAGCCTTCGGCGCAGATCACGGGTCCGGCATTGAGGCGTTCGGTCAAGACGTTGGTGGTCATGAGAGCTCTCCGTACAGAAAGTAGAGGACAGGAGGTTGAACTCGCTCAGGCTGAAGACCTGAACTTAGGCATATAACCATTTTCGCCGACGTTGTCGACGTCACATCGACATATTGAGGTCACGCTGACACATTCAGTCACACGCCGACGCATCACGAGCAGTTGGTTCGGCCCAACCGTTGGTTCGGCCGTTGGTTCAGCCGTTTGCGCGATTCAGCCACGGATACGGCTCAGCCGTTGGAGCGAGTCACCGGGTGGGTGACTCGGGCTTCTGTGTGGTGGCCTTCTCCGCATGTCCGGCGAACTTCGAACGCAGTGGCGCAAACGGGGCGAGCAGCAGCCGGGTCACGGTTGAGGAGTACCAGCGCAGGCCGCGTTCGAAGGGCGCCCACGACAGCACGTAGGTGGCGAGCAGCGCCAGGGCGAGACAGATGACGAAGATCAGCGGGGAGCCGAGCACTTCGTCGATGTCATCGAGGAGGGGCTCGAGACCGCGGACGACGAACCCGTGGATGACATAGACTGCCAGGCTGTGGCGGCCGATCTTGGCGATGAGGTTGTCCTTCTCGCCCACCCACATGAGCAGCATCAGAGTCATGAGCACAGACCCGATGTTGACGATGAGACGAAGCCCGACGCCTTCGGGGATGCTGACACCGAAATGAGCGAAGTTGAGGCTGCCGTACAACCAGTGGTGGTCGACCTCGTCGAGGTAGAAATAGCCGATCGTGCCCAGCGCAGCAGCCGTGAAGAACAGTTTCTGCCAGATGCGCAGGCTGCCCGCCCAGTTGAGGATCTGCTTGCCGTAGAGCTTGCCGATGACGAAGAAGGGCCAGAAGATCATCGACCGTGACGCCGAGAGTTCAGTATCGAGCAGCGGCAGAATGCCGCCGAAGAGCCCCACCACCACCGAGGTGACGAGGATCGTTCGTGGGAACCGTTCGATGAACGGCACGGTGATGATCCAGCACGCCATCGACAGCAGGAACCACGAGTACCAGAACGGAGTCAGGAAGCTGTAGTCGGGATCGAGGCCGACGAGCCACATCCAGCCCCACAGCAGGGGCAATACAGTGAACAGCAGGACCAGGAAGGTCAGGACGCGTTCGGGCAGCCTCGTCGACTTCGCTGTGACTCCGGCCAGGAAGACGAAGGCCGGCATGTGGAACGAGTAGATGAGGTACATCGGCGCACTCAGCACTTCGTCATCCCACGGCCCCGTCCGGGCCAGCAGGTGGCCGAGGACGACTGTGAAGATGAGGATGCCTTTGGCGCGGTCCAGGCGGTGATCTCGTGTGGGCACCACGCCACGATAGCGCGTCGACTGCGCAAAGCAGAAAGATCTCATCACGCTGTAAGGCGGAGATCAGGTCGCGTTCAGGCTGAAAGTGGCTGCCTGCTCAGCGGGCGCAGGCGACGCAGGTCGGCGCGTAGGGTCGGATCTCCAGCCGCACGTCCGGGATGGGTTTTGCGCAGTTGGTGCAGATTCCGAACGTCCCGCTCTCAAGTCTCGCCAGTGCCTCGGCGATTTCGATCAGGCGCTCCTGGCACTGGCGCAGCAGAGTGTCTGCCTGCGAGCGTTCGAAGGCAAGGGTCGCCCCTTCAGGGTCATGCTCGTCGTCGCTGTTGTCACCCTCGCGTGCGGCCGCGAGATCATCGATGTCCGAGGACAGGGCTCTGATGAGCTTCCTGGTCTCGGAGTCTTCGGCATGCAGCAGCTCTCGCATCCGAATCGAATCGACCATCAGCACGTCTCCCCGTTCGCCATCAGCACGTCTCCCCGTTCGCCCTCAGTCGTCCAAGGCCTCGGTGGTTTCGAGCCAGCGCTCTTCCAGCTCGCTCATTTTGTCGTTGAGCTCCTGCAGGGATGAGGTGAGCTTCTGCAGCCCCTCGAAGTCGGTTTGGTCGTGGTCGGCCATCTCGTCGTGGGCGCGAGCGATCCGTTTGCTCAGCTTGTCCATGCGGCGTTCGATCGAGGAGGCCTCCTTCTTCGCCGCCCGGGCTTGGGCGCCGGAGAGCGTGTCCTCTCCTGCACCGCCGGAGCCAGAGCCAGTCGACTCCCCGGATGCGGTCGAACCGACGGATTTGTTCGAGCCGCCGGATGTGACCGAACCGACGGACTTGGCCGATCCTCCGGACTTGGCGTCTTCGGCGCGCAGCTTCAGATACTCGTCGACGCCTCCGGGAACATGGCGCAGACCCTTGTCGAGGATCGCGTACTGCTGATCGGTGACGCGCTCGAGCAGGTACCTGTCGTGAGAGACGACGATCAGCGTGCCGGGCCAGGAATCGAGGAGGTCCTCCATCGCCGCCAACATATCTGAGTCGACGTCATTGGTCGGCTCATCGAGGATGATGACATTGGGTTCGGACATGAGCAGCAGCAACAGCTGCAACCGCCGCTTCTGTCCGCCGGAGAGCTCCTTGACCCGAGCCGAGAGGTGTTCCTTGGCGAAACCGAGGCGCTCCAACAGCTGTGCCGGGGTGTAGTCCTTGCCCTCGATGGTGAAGTTCGTCTTCGATTCCGACAGAACCTCACGCACTCTCTGCCCACCGATCGCGGCCAGATCCTTGAACTGCTGATCGAGGACCCCGACCTTCACGGTCTTCCCGCGTTTGACTCTGCCCTCGTCCGGTTCGAGCTCACCCGCAATCAGACTGAGCAGAGTCGACTTGCCGGCGCCGTTGGGACCCAGGATCCCCGTGCGTTCACCCGGACCGATGCGCCAGGTGACATTGTCCAGTATCTGCTGGTCACCGAAACTCAGAGACACGTCGAGGAGGTCGACGACGTCCTTGCCCAGACGTGCGGTCGCCATCTTCTTCAGCTCGATCGGGTTGCGCACCTCCGGTACATCGGCGATGAGCTGGTTTGCCGCTTCGATCCGGAACTTCGGCTTCGAGGTTCGGGCGGGCGCGCCTCGGCGCAGCCATGCCAGTTCCTTGCGCATGAGGTTCTGGCGCTTCTGCTCCGTCGCGGCCGCGATCCGATCACGTTCGACGCGCTGGAGGACGTAGGCGGCATATCCGCCTTCGAAGGGCTCGACGATCTGGTCGTGGACCTCCCAGGTCTTGGTGCAGACCTCATCGAGGAACCACCGGTCGTGGGTCACGAGCAGCAGGGCACCGGAGTTCTTCGCCCACCGGTTCTTGATGTGCTTGGCCAACCATGAGATGCCGTCGACGTCGAGGTGGTTTGTCGGCTCATCGAGGATGAGCAGGTCCCAGTCCTCGATGAGCAGCGCCGCCAGAGCCACACGTCGGCGCTGGCCGCCGGAGAGGCTGCCGATGGTGGCATTCCAGTCGAGGTCGGCGATGAGTCCTGCGATGATGTCCCGGGCCTTCGCGTCGCGGGCCCATTCGTGGTCGTCCATGTCGCCGACGACGGAATGGCCGACGCTGGCATCGGAATCCATGGTGTCGCGCTGGTTGAGCATGCCCAGGCGCATTCCGCCGCGGTAGGTCACGCGGCCGGAATCGGGTTCGATGGTGCCGGCGAGCATGCCCAGCAGGCTCGACTTTCCATCGCCGTTGCGGCCGACGATGCCGATCATGTCCCCGGCGTCGACGCCGAGCGTCACGGAGTCGAAGACGATGCGGGTGGGGTATTCGAGGTGCAGGGCTTCAGCCCCGAGAAGATGTGCCATAACACCCTCCAGCCTAGAGCACGAGTGGTCCGAGACCAGCATGCGCGGGCAGTCGGCAGGCAGTCAGGGGCCGGAACCGAAGACACCGTCCGGGGTGGCTGGACCCGGTGCCGAGGGACGCCCTGCGGGGCGGCCGGACCCGACGCCGGGGCAGGGCGAAAATGAAGTTATGTTGCGTTTTCATATCGGTGTCGAGGATTCAGATGCTAGAGGCCCCCGATAGGGCCTCCGGTGGCATTAGACTGACGGAAAATTCATTGAAATATGACTGATCATCCAGTGGTTTCACAAACTCGGCGGAGGACTCTGTGCCTCGATCGACGCCATTGTTGGTCGTGAGAAACGTGAGAAAAGAGAAAACGTGAAGAAGCTCGTATCTGCGGTGTCCATTGCCGCCGCATCTGCCCTCGTACTCTCCGCCTGTGGATCAGGCGGCAGCGGCGACACCGAGGCTGAGGACTTCCTCGGCTG
>NZ_JAKDJU010000023.1 GCF_030453725.1 Brevibacterium picturae | reverse complement strand
AAACGTCCACTTAAGCGTGCGCCGGTGGCGTTCAAGCCTGCCACGGTGCATCGCGCCCACATGAACCCCTCTTGTTCGCACCGACGGGAAACGGTCAGTTGGCACGATGACCCGATCTCAAGAGGCTCTGCAGAATCCGGATTCACAGGGGATCTGCCGATCGCTTAGAGGTTCGGCTCAACGGCCTTGTCGTCGGCGAGGGAGGCTCGGTGGACCGGGTTCCTCGTATGAGAAGAGGGCTGCACACCTCATCGGTGTGCAGCCCTCAAAGTCGTGCAGCCCCAACGTGCTGCTGCCCTCGACGTTGTGCGGCGCCAGCCGTCTGATGCCAACTGTCCGCCGCCGTCCGGCAAGTGCTGAACAGTGACGAGTGCTAAACAGTGACGAGTGCCGAACGGTACGGCCCGCGGAACGTCAGATGGTGACGAGACCGTTCTTCGCAGTTTCGAAGCTGATCGACATGATGCCGGGGGTCCCGTGCGGGGCCGACCAGTCGATGTGGATCTCCGGGATCGGCTTGGGGTCCTGCGTCCCCAACCAGTCACGCAGTCGCTCACGATCCCCCGCGATCTGCAGGGTGTCGAGGGCGACATCGCCGTTGGTCTTGTAGGACGAAGGGTGCTGAGACGAGTCGGCCGACCACTTGATGAAGAACGGAAGCTGGGGATCGGCGATGAGCCCCTTGACTCCGATCTGCAGCCACTTGAGTTCGAGACCTGATTCCGGGGTGCGGTTTCCGTCGACGGCCTTGCGTTCGAGACGAGTCTCCACTCCGGCGAGGTCATCGACCGAGACGCACCAGCCCATCCAGCCGCCGCCGAGCTCGGATCGAGCCCTGACCGCCTGGCCGAATGGTGTTGACAGCGCGGCCGGGTGCTCCAAGGCTTCGACGACTTCGAGGTAATGACCGTTCGCGAGAGGGAAGATCAGATTTCTGGTACCGAATCGAGGATGCACACCACCGTCGTAGGGAACCACACCGAGCTTCTCCGAGATTCTCTCGGCAGTCGCTTTGTACCCGTCTGGTTCGCTGGCGAAGGACACATGATCGAGTTTCATGTCTCGACAATCGCATAACCTGGCTCACACTTCTCATTAGGATCACCTAAGTAGTGCGCTCTCTCGGATGCAGCGACCGCCCGGACGAAAGCATCCGGGCGGTCGCTGATCACGGGGTGGGCGAGGACTCACGCCACCTCGGCGAGGGTGAAATCAGTGGGACTCTTTGAAGCGGGTGATCGAAGCGTTGATCTCAGCTTCGGCCTCGGCGCGGCCGACCCAGCTCGACCCCTTGACGTATTTGCCGGGCTCAAGATCTTTGTAGCGGGTGAAGAAGTGCTCGATCGAGTCGAGGGTGAACTGGTCCACGTCACCGATGTCCTGGTAGCTCTCCCACCGAGGATCGCCCGCTGTGACTCCGAGAACCTTGTCGTCACCGCCGGCTTCGTCCTCCATTGTGAACATGCCGATGGGGCGCACATCGATGAGCACACCCGGGAACAGAGGCTCCGGCAGCAGCACGAGCACGTCCAGCGGATCGCCGTCGTTGCCCAGAGTGTCCTCGAAGAAGCCGTAGTCGGCCGGGTACTGCATCGAGGTGTAGAGATAGCGGTCGAGTTTGACCCGACCGGTCTCGTGGTCGACCTCGTATTTGTTGCGCGATCCGCGCGGGATCTCGATTGTGGCCAAGAGTTCCATAGTGCTCCTTCAAGCTAGGGTTGCATCACTAGAATAGAGCTTACAAGTCCCCAGGAATGACAACCACAACGGCTACGGCGAGGACGACTGCAATGAGAATGAGGGCCCGCGCTTGAACCAGACTCCGGAACGGAAGAGGCAGAAGCGGTCGAAGAGGGCTGTCGTGTCCATCACCGCAGGCAGCCTTGCAGTGGTGCTGGCCGGGCTCGCAGCCGTCGACGCCTACGACGTCTTCCCCGAGCTCCCGGGGATACTGACCACGGACCCCGCGATCGAGGTCCAGGCCGTTCCCGCACCCCATGCGCAGGCACAGGATGTGCCGGCACCCGCCTCGGCGCTGGATGACTCAGCACCCGTGCCCACCACGATCCCCGACAAGGTCGACAAGGTCCTCTCCGAGTCCAAGGTCAAGGGCTTCGGGATCGAGATCCGCGACGGACTCAGCGACGAAGTTCTCTACGCCGAGAACGAAACCAAGCCCCGCACCCCGGCATCCGTGACGAAGGTGCTCACCGCCTCGGCGGCACTGCTGACGATCGGTGGCGAGACGCGTCTGTCCACGACCGCGGAGTTCGATCCGACGACGGCCACGGTGACATTGACCGGTGGCGGGGACTCGCTGCTGGGGGCCGGGGAGTCCCAGCCGGGAGCAGTGAACGGCCACGCCGGTCTGACGACCCTGGCGCAGGAGACCGCTGAGTCGCTGCAGAACCGGAATGTCGCCGAGGTGGCCCTGGACTTGGACACGTCCCGGTACACGGGCGAGGACTTCAGTCCCGGGTGGGAGCGTTCCGACATCGCCAAGGGCGTCATCGCACCGATCCAGCCGCTGATGATCGACACCGGGTACGTCGGCAGCAAGGACAAGGACTGGCGCGGGCGCAGCGAGCATCCGGCCAAGGACGCCTTCGCCGTCTTCACCGAGGAACTCGAGGCGGCCGGAATCACGGTCACCGATGACCCGAAGCCTGTGCAGGAGGCCGACGCAGACGCGAAGGCCGACGCAGACGCTGAAGCCGGTGAGGTGGCGAGCGTGGAGTCGGCCACGATCTCCGAGATCGTCGAATACGCACTCGTGCACAGCGACAACGTCGTTGCCGAGGTCCTCGGCAACGAGGTCGCCATCGCCCAAGGCGAGCCCGGCAGTCTGGAGTCCGGTCCCCAGGCTGTGCTGGCGGCCCTGGCCGATTCCGTGGACCTGGGCACAACCCACCTGGAGGACACCTCGGGCCTGTCCTATGACAACCAGATCAGCCCGCACGACCTGACGACCATCCTCCAGACATCGGTCGTCGCCGATGATGCGCTGTCCAACCTCATCGGCTATCTGCCCGTTGGTGGGTTGACGGGCACACTCACGGACAGATTCACCAAAGATAAAAACGCAGCAGGCACGGTGCACGCGAAGACGGGAACCCTGTCGACCGTGACCTCTCTGGCCGGAGGGGTGCTCGACGCCGATGGACGATATCTCGTCTTCACCCTGCAGATCGACGACGTGGACAAGGACAGAATATTGGAAGCCAGAAAGACCGTGGACGACATCGTCGCAGCACTCGCGAATTGCGGCTGCCGATGATCGTCGATGAGAAATTCGCCGCCCGCACAGCCCGGGAACTCGTCCCCGCTGCGCGCATGCCCGACACCGCTGAACTCGACGAGTTGGTCACCGGGCTGAAGGACAATGCGCTGACGGCCCAGGAGCTCGTCCTCGACTCGTTCCTGCTCGACCCCGCCCACGCCGACGAGGTGCGCACGCGCCTGGGCGCCGGTTCCGTGCTCGTGCTCGATCAGCTCGGCTGGATCAAGGCCAACGCCCAATCGCTCAACGGCATGGTCGACGTGGACTCCCTGCCCGCACCGGTCGGTCCGGGCTCGGCGAAGGCGGCCGCCGTGGAACTGGCGGGCGTGCTCTCGCTGCTGTCCACGCGAGTTCTCGGCCAATTCGACCCCTTCGCGGTGGCCTCGGGCAGACTGATGTTCGTCGCCCCGGCCGTCCTCATCGCCGAAGAGGCCATGAACGTGCCCCCACGCGATTTCCGCATGTGGGTGGCCCTGCACGAGGCCACCCACCAGGTGCAGTTCGCCACCGCCCCCTGGCTGCGCGAGCACATGCGCTCCCTCCTGTCCCAGGTCGTCGCGACCCCGCTCAAGGCTCCCGGCATCAGCGGTCTCGCCGACGTCTTGGCCACTGTGGGTCAGATCGTCAAAGGGGACGCGAGTATGGTCGACCTCATCCGCGACGAGGGGATGCGCAGCGCCCTCGACGAGGCGACGGCGATCCTCAGCCTGCTCGAAGGACACGCCGACGTGGTCATGGACGAAGTCGGCATCCAAGTCATCCCCAGCGTGCGGAAGCTGCGACGCAGGTTCGAAGCCCGCCGCGACGCCGGGCAGGGCGGATTCCTGTCGAACCTGCTGGGCATGAACGTCAAACTCGCCCAGTACCGCGACGGTGCCGCATTCGTCCGTGCCATCCGCAGAGAAGTCGGTCAGACCGGCTTCTCCGTCATCTACGACGGGCCAGAGAACCTGCCGAAGAGCGAGGAGATCGCGACCCCGAGTCTGTGGTTGGACCGTGTCCACGGCTGAGGATGGTTCACCTCGGCGACCGAGCCTCGATCCGGCCAGTGGGGCGATCCGCAACGCAGTCCGTGAAGCGGTGGCCCAGGTGGGCGTCTCCCGGCCCGGCGTCATCGTCGCGGTCTCCGGGGGAGCGGACTCGATGGCGCTGCTGCATGCCTGTGCCTTCCTGCACCGACGTGGCCAGCTGCGAGCGCATGCCGTGACCGTTGACCATGGCTTGCAGACCTCGACCGCCGAGGTGGCCCGCCGGGTCGTGGCCACCGCCGAATCCTGGGGTGTGCCCGCCGAGGTCGCCACCGTCACCGTCGATGCCGGTGACGAAGGCCTCGAAGCCGCCGCTCGCGATGCCCGCTACGGCGCACTCGAGGCTGCGCGGACCGAGCACAGGGCCGATTGGGTGCTTACCGCACACACCCGAAGCGACCAGGCCGAGACCGTGCTGTTGGGGCTGATGCGCGGTTCGGGCACGAGGTCCCTGGCCGGAATGGCTCTGCGCACCGGCGACGTGGTGCGCCCCCTGCTCGGTATCGAACGGGCGACCAACGAAGCCTCGTGCCGGGCTCAGAACATCGAGGTCTGGCACGACCCGATGAACGCCGACGACACCTTCGCTCGGGTGCGGGCCCGCGGCCTCCTGGCGTCACTGGAGACCGATCTGGGCCAGCCGGTCACCGCGAACCTGGCTCGCACCGCCGAACTGTGCCGTGCCGATGCCGACTGCCTCGATGAACTCGCCGAGACCTCGGCCGCCTCGGTGCGCGGACGAGACGAGGTGCCTCTGGCCGATCTGGCCGGCCTGGGGGATGCGATCCTCTCCCGCGTCATCCGCGAGTGGCTGATCTCCCTACATGTGCCCGCCCAGAACTTCGGCGCCGCTCGAGTGGGCGAACTGTGCGCCCTGATTCGCGAACCCGGGGCGCAGGGCCGTGCACACACCAGACTGTCACTGCCTGGTGACACCGAAGTCATCATCACCGAGCAGCTCCTGCGTTTCCGACGCGACGCGAAGACAGGCTGACTTCAGCGCTCGCCGTCGACGAGTCGGCCGCCTGTGGCCACCAGGCGTCCGGTCTTGTAGACGTCACGATCGGCAGGACAGTCCATGATCGCCGAGGTGACCGTGTCGGCGTCGAGCAGCATGAAGTCCGCCGGTGCGCCGATGCCCAGACCGAAGACGACATCATCGACCAGCGCAGTTCCCTCAGGTCGGGCACCGGCCATGACCTGCGCCCCACCGCGGGAGGCGATGTCGAGGCAGGCCTCGATATCCTCATCGCGGCGGAACCCATTGGTGAACGCCAGCTGCCAGGTCCGGCGCAGCAGGTCACCGTCCCCGTAGGGGCTCCAATAGTCGCGCTGTCCGTCTTCACCGAGGCCCAATGCGATCCGATGCCGCCGCAGGCCGGCCTGCGGCAGGACACCGTTCTGCGGCGCCACGGTCGTCAGAGAGATGCCTGCCTCAGCGAGGAGCTCGACGATCCGTTCGACCTCCGAATCGGGATTCGAACTCAGAGCGAAGGCATGGGAGATCGTCACCTGCCCCTGAAGGCCGAGCGTCTTCGTGCGGTGAGCGATCTCCTCAACCGTGAACACCCCCGCGCTGCCGCGCTCATGCAGATGGATGTCGACGCCCTTGCCGTGCTTCTCCGCAAGTCCGAAGACGACATCGAGATGAGCCACCGGATCCCGGTCGTAGAGCAGCGGGTCGAGCCCGCCGACCAGATCGGCGCCCTCGCTCAAGGCCGCGTCGAGGAGATCTCGCACACCTCTCTCGGTCACGATCCCGGCCTGTGGGAAGGCCACGATCTGGGAGTCGAGGACATCGGCGTGATCGGCCAGCGCGTCCCGGACGCCGACGAAGCGCTCGAGAGAGCAGTCGGCATCGATCTGGGTGTGCGAGCGGATGCGCGTACCGCCGGAGGCGATGATCTCAGCGATGGCATAGTTCGCCTGGTCGCGGACGCTGCGTTCGCCGCCGCGCCAGTTCTCGCGATCATTCATGATGAAGCCGTGCAGCGTTCCATCGGCTGTGTGGGGGCGGAAGGTCTGGCCCATCCGATTCGAATCGAGGTGGGCATGGACGTCGCCGAGGCTGGGCAGCAGTGCCCGACCGGCACCGTCGATGACGTCGAACCCATCGGTGACATCGTGGGTGGGGCCCCCGGCTGCCGGCGAAGGGCCGACCGAGGCAGCCGATGACGGTGTCGCCTCGGCCGCTGTGAACGAGGCGAAGCGCCCGTCCTCGATCTCGACATCGACGGCCTCGGCATCGGCGGTGCGGGGAAACAGTCGCACGTTTCTCAGAATGGTCATCATCGTCCTTCGACATCGGCGGGGCACGTGGACTCCGTATGGTATACCGTATTCTTGCCCGATCCGGCCCGATTGCGGACCCGAGGACCGAGCGAGAAGATCGTCTGAAAGGATGAGACAATGACCTCTCAGCCCGAACATGGCCATCGTACGGGCCGGGGACTCGACGTGCTGGCACTCGCGTGCCTCATCCTCATCGCCTGCTCCCTGCGGCCGGCCGCATCCTCGCTGGGCCCCGTCCTCTCCGAAGTCCAGGGCGCCTACTCCCTGGCCGATTGGCAGACGGGCCTGCTCACAGCGCTCCCCGGGCTGATCTTCGCGATCTGCGGATTCATTGCCGTTCCCGTCCTGAAGAAGGTCGGACTCTTCAGCTCGCTGGTGATGACCTGCGTTCTCATCACCGTCGGTGTGGGGGCCCGGGCGCTCGTCGACAGCTGGGTCAGCTTCGCCGGGCTGACAGTGATCGCACTGGCCGGAATGTCGATCGGCAACGTCATTCTGCCGGTGTACGTGAAGACGCGATTTCCCGACAGGGCCAACCTCGGTGCCACCGCCTTCACCGTCTCCCTGGGGTTGGGCGCGATGTTCCCCGCCTTTCTCACCGCGCCGATCACCGGTCACTTCGACAACTGGCGCGTGGGGCTCGGCATCTGGGCGCTCGTGCCTGCCTGCGCGCTGGTCACCTGGATCATCCTCAAGCTCGCCGGGTCCGTGCCCGACCTGGATCGACCCGAGCAGGACCCGCACGAGGCGGACCCACCTCCGCGGCATATCTTCGTCTCGGCCAAGGCCAGATACATGGCGATGTTCTTCGGTCTGCAGTCGGTCAACGCCTATGTCCAGTTCGGGTGGCTGCCGCAGATCTACCGTGATGCCGGACTCGATCCGGTGCTCGCCGGTCTCATGCTCACTGTCGTCACCCTCGGAGGGATCCCCGGTGGATTCCTCGCCCCGCAGATCATCATGCGCAGCATCCTGCCGCGCTTCTTCCTCGTCAGCTTCTCCGTCAGTGCCGTCGGCGGCTACCTCGGACTGCTCCTCATCCCCACCACCGCACCCGTGCTGTGGGCGGTCCTCCTGGCCTACGGCGGCTTCGCCTTCCCCGCTGCGCTCGCCCTCATCACGGGCCGTACACAGAATGTGTCGATCACTGCCCGAACCTCGGCGTTCGTGCAGTCCAGCGGCTATGTGCTCGCCGCGATCGGCCCTCTGGCCGTCGGCGGGCTCCTGGGGATGAGCGGTGGTTGGTCGGTGCCGCTGGGGTTCATGGTCGGCGTGGCGGCGCTCATGGGCGTGACCGGTTACCTCGCCGCCGCCCCGGGCACGGTCGACGAGGAGCTGACTTCGACAGGCACGCCTGGCAGCACGTCAGGCACGCGTGGTGGCACGTCAGGGCAGAAGTGAATCATAATGGAGACACACCCCACCCCAAGCGAGGAGAAACGACCCCAGTGGACATCAACGATCTCGGCAATGACATCGAAAAGGTACTTGTCTCGGAAGAACAGATAGCCGCACGACTCGTTGAACTGGCAGCCGCCATCGATGAAGACTACAAGGGCAAGGACATCCTCCTCGTCGGCGTCCTCAAGGGCGCGGTCATGGTCATGGCGGATCTGGCTCGCGCGATCCATTCGCCCGTCACCATGGACTGGATGGCCGTGTCCTCCTACGGTTCAGGCACCAAATCCTCCGGTGTCGTGCGCATTCTCAAGGACCTCGACACGGACCTCTCCGACCGTCATGTCCTCATCGTCGAGGACATCATCGATTCGGGTCTGACCCTGTCTTGGCTGGTCCAGAACCTGCGCTCGCGTGGCGCGGCGACCGTGGAGATCTGCACGATGCTGCGCAAGCCCGAGGCGGTCAAGGTCGACATCGACGTCAAATACATCGGCTTCGACGTCCCGAACGAATTCGTCATCGGGTATGGACTCGACTATGCGGAGAAGTACCGCAATGTGCCGTTCGTCGCCACCCTGGCTCAGCACGTCTACAGCTGAGTCCTGCGCATGAGCGCTCCGTGCATTGACTGAGAGCCCGTTGCACCCGGGAACAAATCCGGGTGCATTCGGGCTATGCCGGTGCGAGGTACTAGGCTGTGGGGGATGTTCCCAGGCAGCCTCGGTAGCCTGAACAGGTTGCCCCACATCTTTTTCCTGAGAGGACTTATGGCCGAGTCGAATAAGCGTCGCCCACTGCTCAACAAGGCGACGAAAGGCCCCTTGATCTGGATCGTGCTGGCACTGCTCGTAGTGTCGGTCGGTGCTCTGCTGTTCAGCCAATCCGGATTCAGCCAGATCGACACCCAGCAAGGTCTCAAACTGCTTGACGACGACAAGGTCGAACAGGCCAAGATCGTCGACAAGGATCAGCGCGTCGACCTGACGCTGAAGGACGATCTGACGATAGGGGACAAGGACTTCGGCAAGAAGGTCCAGTTCTTCTACGTGGAGCAGCGCGGAGACCAGATCGTCAAGGCCGTGGACTCGGCCGAGCCCAGCAAGGGATTCACCGACGAGGTGCCCAAGCAGAGTTGGCTCATGTCCCTACTGGGAACCCTGATTCCCTTCGTCATCATCTTCGTCGTCTTCTGGTTCCTCATCTCGCAGATGTCGGGCGGCAAGATGATGAACTTCGGCAAATCGAAGGCGAAACTGGTCAACAAGGAGGACCCGGACGTCACATTCACAGACGTTGCCGGTGTCGACGAGGCCCTTGAAGAGCTCGAGGAGATCAAGGAATTCCTGGCAGAACCCGAGAAGTTCAAGGCCGTCGGCGCCAAGATCCCCAAGGGCGTCCTCCTCTACGGTCAGCCCGGTACGGGCAAGACCCTGCTGGCGAAGGCCGTGGCCGGTGAGGCCGGCGTTCCCTTCTACTCGATCTCCGGCTCGGACTTCGTCGAGATGTACGTCGGCGTGGGCGCCTCCCGAGTGCGCGACCTCTTCGAGCAGGCCAAGACGAACGCCCCCTGCATCATCTTCATCGACGAGATCGACGCCGTCGGTCGCCAGCGCGGCGCCGGCATGGGCGGCGGCCACGACGAGCGCGAGCAGACGCTCAATCAGCTGCTCGTCGAGATGGACGGCTTCGACATCAAGACCAATGTCATCCTCATCGCCGCGACCAACCGTCCCGACGTGCTCGACCCGGCGCTTCTGCGCCCGGGCCGCTTCGACCGTCAGATCCCGGTCGATTCCCCGGACATGAAGGGCCGTCAGCACATCCTCGAGGTCCACGCCGAGGGCAAACCGTTGGCCGCCGACGTCGATCTCGCCCAGATCGCCAAGCGCACCCCCGGATTCTCCGGTGCCGACCTGGCCAACGTCCTCAACGAGGCGGCCCTGCTGACCGCGCGTGAGAACTCGAAGGTCATCGACAACCGCATCCTCGACGAGGCAATCGACCGTGTGATTGCGGGACCGCAGAAACGGACCCGCCTGATGAACGACAAGGAACGACTCATCACCGCCTACCACGAGGGCGGGCACGCACTCGTCGCCGCGGCGATGAACCAGACCGATCCGGTCACCAAGGTCACCATTCTGCCCCGCGGCCGTGCCCTGGGCTACACCATGGTCCTGCCCAGCGAGGACAAGTACTCCACCACCCGCAATGAACTGTTGGACCAGCTGGCATACGCCATGGGTGGCCGCGTGGCCGAGGAAGTCGTGTTCCACGATCCCACCACGGGTGCCAGCAGCGACATCGAAAAGGCAACGACCATCGCCCGGAAGATGGTCACCCAGTACGGCATGAGCGACAAGCTGGGCATGGTCAAGATCGGAGAAGACCAGGGCGAGCCCTTCGCCGGCCGCGGCTACGGCGGGGGAGACGAGTACGGGGATTCGACCCTGTCCTCGATCGACCGCGAGGTTCGCGGCATCATCGACGCCGCCCATGCTGACGCCTACTGGGCGCTGACGCACAACCGCGATGTCCTCGACGACCTCGCCTACCAGCTGCTCGAGCGCGAAACCCTCGACCAGGCGGCACTGGAAGCGATCTTCGCCCCCATCGTCAAGCGCCCCACACGCGATGTGTGGCTGGCCAACGACGAACGCCCGGTCTCCGAGCGCGGTCCGATCGACCCGCCCGCACCACTGAGTGGGGACC
Source organism: Brevibacterium picturae (assembly GCF_030453725.1). Classification (GTDB taxonomy): domain Bacteria; phylum Actinomycetota; class Actinomycetes; order Actinomycetales; family Brevibacteriaceae; genus Brevibacterium; species Brevibacterium sandarakinum_A. Next base: position 17,888 of record NZ_JAKDJU010000023.1, on the reverse strand, counting down.
GCAACGGCAAAGGCGACGGCAAAGGCGACGCCAATTCTGAGGCCGACACCACCGACGTCCCGACCGGGCCGATCAGCCCCAACGATCCGACCGGGCCCAGGCATCCAGGTGATTCGGACAATTCCGACGGCGGCAGGGAGAGCGGCTACTGATGTCTGAGCTCGAAGAGGTGACCGAGGTCCTCGGCGAGGCACCTCCCGGCACCGGCAACAAGGTCGATCAGCCCAGGATCGCCGCCGCCGTGCGCGAGATCCTCATCGCCGTCGGTGAAGATCCTGACCGGGAGGGGCTGCTCGAGACCCCCGCCCGGGTTGCGCGTGCCTATGAGGAAGTCTTCGCGGGTCTCCACCGCGATCCGGCAGACGTGCTGGGCATGACCTTCGACATCAGTCACGAGGAGATGGTCCTCGTCCGCGACATCGACCTGTACTCGATGTGCGAACACCACCTGGTGCCATTTCACGGAGTCGCCCACATCGGCTACATCCCCAGCAAGAACGGCAAGGTCACGGGACTGTCCAAGCTGGCACGCCTCGTCGAGATCTATGCTCGCCGGCCCCAGGTCCAGGAACGTCTGACGACTCAGATCGCCGATGCCCTCGTCGATCACCTCGAACCCCAGGGCGTGATCGTCGTCGTGGAGGCAGAACATCTGTGCATGACAATGCGAGGAGTCCGCAAGCCGGGCGCGTCGACCATCACCTCGGCGGTGCGCGGGCAGCTGCGCGAGACGGCATCCCGAGCAGAAGCCATGAGTCTGATCCTCCGGAGGTAGAGATGCCCACACCGGAACGCACGAAGATCATGGGCGTCCTCAACGTCACGCCCGACTCCTTCTCCGACGGCGGTCGTTACTTCGACCACGACGCCGCGATCGCCCATGGCCTGGAACTGCTGGCCGCGGGCGCGGACATCATCGATGTCGGGGGCGAGTCGACGCGCCCCGGATCGGTCCGGGTCGACGAGGCGGAGGAGCTGCGCCGCGTCGTCCCAGTGATCCGAGAACTGGCCGCAGCAGGGGCCGTGATCAGCGTCGACACCATGCGCGCCAAGGTCGCGGAGGCATCACTGGTTGTCGGCGCCCACATCATCAACGACGTCTCCGCGGGGCTGTCGGATCCGACGATGCTGACCGTCGCTGCTGAGACCACAGCCCCGGTCGTGCTCATGCACTGGCGCGGCTACCTCGATCGCGCGTCGGCGTCCTTCCACTACGACGATGTCGTCGCCGAGGTGATCACGGAGCTGAAGACGAGAATCGACGAAGCGACGACCGTCGGTGTGAAGCATGAGAACATCATCCTCGACCCGGGGCTGGGCTTTTCGAAGAACGCCGAACACAACTGGCAGATCCTGTCCGCTCTCGACGAGTTCGCAGACTTAGATCACCGGCTCCTCATCGCCGCGAGTCGCAAACGCTTCATTTCCACACTGCTCTCACCGGAGGATCCGAAACTCGCCGAGGAGTCTGCGAAGGATCAGGCCACAGCAGCGATCTCGGCCCTGTCGGCGAAAGCCGGGGCGTGGGCGGTGCGCGTCCACGAACCCACCACCTCGGCGATCGCGGCCAAGGTCATCGCCGCCGTGGCGGCTCATGACACTCAGGCAGTAGCTCCGAAACCCGAGGGGCAGGCATGACCGGAGACCATCCGGACCGGATCGAACTGCGCGGGCTGACGGTGCGCGGCAACCACGGGGTCTTCGACTTCGAAAGGCGCGAGGGCCAGGACTTCGTCATCGACGTCACCCTGCACGTCTCGGTGTCCCGGGCCGCGGCCTCGGACGACATCGCCGACACCGTCCACTACGGTGACCTCGCCGACGACGTCGCTCACATCGTCGAAGACAATACCTTCGATCTCATCGAAACCCTGGCATCCCGGATCGCCGAGCACTGTCTGGACTTGGCCGAGCACGTCGAGGTCGTCGTCCACAAACCCGGTGCACCGATCCAGCGCAGCTTCAGCGACGTCAGCGTCACCGTCGTCCGCTCCCGCGCGGCGAGCAGCGGCACACCCGGTGCCGACACCGTCGATGCGAAGCCTGCCGAGAACGAGGCATACCTCAGCCTCGGGGCCAACCTCGGCGACGCGGCGGACACGCTCGACCAAGCTGTCGCCGCTCTCAACCGACACCCCAGAATCACGGTGGTCAGGCGATCCTCGGTGTATCGCACCGCGCCCTGGGGCGGAGTCGAACAGAACGACTTCCTCAACCTGGGACTGATCGTGAGCACCAGCCTGGCGGCCGGGGAGCTGCTCGCCGTCGGGCAGGGAATCGAAGTGGCCTGCGGACGGACACGGGAACTGCGCTGGGGGCCGCGCACACTCGATGTCGATCTGATCCGCTTCTCAACCGGCGGAGGGGAGCTCTTCCTCAACACCGAGACCCTGACCCTGCCCCATCCGCGGGCACATGAGCGTGCGTTCGTGCTCGCCCCCTGGGTCGAGCTCGTCGGCGACACGGAAATCGACACTCCCCAGGGTCGACGACCCATCGCCACGGTCCTCGCCGAGTTGGGTGACCAGGAAATCACGCGAATCCCGGCACCATAAGTGCCCTGGGTTTGAGAGACTGGGAGCTATGCAGCGAACATCGTCGGGTACTCTCGTCATCTGGGCCGTCATCGGTGTCGTCCTCGCGCCCGTCGTCGATGTGCTGCTGGAGAGCCAGGGTTTCTCGCTGCCGGGCCTGCCGTGGTTCGCCATCATCGGAATGCTCATCCTCGCGGCGGTTCTGCTCGTCCTGGGGTGGCCGATCAAAAAATGGAACGACGGGGACCGGACGAAGGAGATCGATCCCCTCCAAGCCGCGCGCGTGGCAGTCATGGCCAAGGCCAGCGCCCTGACCGGGGCCGGACTCACCGGCTGGTACCTGGGCAACGCCGCATACTATTTCCTGTCGGCACCGGGCATCCGCAATGACTTGGCGGCAGGTATGCTTTTCGCTATGATCGCAGCCGCAGCGTTGATGATCGTCGGCCTGATCGTCGAAGGATTCTGCGCACTTCCCCCTCAAGACCCACCAGGAGCCGAAGCAGCATGACCCGCGAATTCAACTATCTGACCGGAATCGATGCTGACTTCACCAGGGTCAGTCCTAAATACGGCCGCAAGGAGACGATCGCGACTCTGACGATCCTCGTCCCGATGATCATCGTCGCCCTCGTCTTCGCGATCATCTTCACTTCCGAGGTGCCATGGCTGCACGCCATCTGGGCCGTCCTCCTGGCGTTCACCGTCTTCCTGGTCGTCATCATCATCCGTCAGGCCAAAGCCATCGGCTATGCGGAGAGGGAGGACGACCTCCTCATCCGGCGTGGAATCATGTTCCACAAAGCGACGGTGGTTCCATATGGACGTCTGCAGTTCGTGGACGTCGACGCCGGCCCCATCGACCGCATGTTCGGCTTGGCCTCAGTCAAACTCCACACCGCCTCCGCGGCCACCGACGCCACCATCCCGGGTCTGCCTCGCGCCGAGGCCGATCGTCTGCGTGACAACCTCGCCGGACTGGGCCAGGCCAATCTGGCAGGACTGTGAGCATGGCTGCGGACCAGCCGAACGACCGACTGCCCGTGCCCACGAACGAACCTGCAGATGACGGGGCAGCAGCACCTGAAGTGTGGCACCGGGTCCACCCGCTGACGCCGATTCTCGAAAGTCTCGGCGTGCTCGTGGGTATCTTCGTCGCCGCGGCCTATGGGCTGCAGAACTTCTTCCAGAGAGCTGTCGAAAACCTGGCGAGAGGCGACGGCGTCGACCTCGGCTTCGCCGGCTGGCTGCGCACGCACCCCCTCGTCATCTTCGGCGCCGTGGGCGGAATCCTGTTCATCCTCCTGCTCACCGCTCTCTTCAGCTGGTTGGCCTGGAGGGTGATGGGCTATCGGATCGATTCCGAGGCCATCTACTACCGGCGCGGGCTGCTGTCGAAGAAGCAGCGAAAGGCCAGGCTCGACCGTGTTCAGTCGATCGACCTGCAGCAGAAGCTGCTGCCCAGACTCCTGGGCATGGCGGAGCTCGTCTTCGACGTCGCCGGCGGTTCCGATTCCAACATCTCCCTGAAGTACCTGTCGAAGAAGCGTGCCGAAGGACTGCGCGACGAGCTCCTCTCCGCCGTCCGCGCGACGAAGCAGGCCACCCAATCGGGGCAGCGTACCGCGAACGGGGGTCAGTCCGCCGAGGCGGCCCCGGGCACCGAGCCGAGCAACGGAAGTGCGCCCGGTGATTCGGAGGAACCCGACGTTGTCGAGGCCGACATGACCGGCGATGCGGTGGGGAACCTCGATGGCGACCCCGCCATCGATCGCGGAGTGCCCGAGCGCCGTGATGACAGCATCGGTGTGCGCCTGAGCAAACGCCTCGGCACTCTGGCCGATGGCGTCTCCCACGAGGCAGAGTCGAGCATCAATGAGCTTCTGGCCCCCTACAACGTGTCCGCCGAGGTCAGCGAAGAGGGCGAGATCATCCGCGTGCCCGTGCACCGGGTGGTGGTCTCCTCGCTGCTGAGGACAGAGACGATCATTTCGGTCCTCGCGATCCTCCTCGTCGCCGGTGCGGCCATCTTTCTCCTGGCAATGGGATTCATCGAAGCCTTCATCCCGATGCTCGTCGGTGTCATCCCCGCGATATTCACGGCCTTCTCCGTCTTCAAGAAGAATCTCGACAATGCGAACTTCGTGGTCAAACTGGGCGAGAACGGACTGGCTGTCAATCACGGGCTCGTCTCCACCTCCCGCAAGGTGATCCCGCTCGATCGGCTGCAGGCCGTCTGCCTCCACCAGCCGCTGCTGTGGCGGTGGGCCGGCTGGTGGAAGGTCGAATACAATATCGCCAGCGCCGGCGACTCCGGTGAGTCGAATATCCTCCTGCCCGTGGGCGACATCGATCAGGCACTGCTCATGGTCGGACTGGCGCTGCCCGACCCGCAGCTGCCGGACGACCTCAGCGCGGCAACCCTGGTGCGTTCGGCCATGTATGACCGCAAGTCCGAAGACCCGCAGGCCGAATCGGCCGAAGCGCTCTTCCACGGCCAGCCCCGGTCCTCCCGGCTCATCGACCCACTGGTGTGGAAGCGGCGTGCCTACGCTGTGACCGGATCCCTTCTCGTGCTGCGTCTGGGCGTCCTGGACCGTCGTGTCGACTTCGTGCCCCACGTGAGGGTGCAGTCGATGAGCTATCACCAGGGCCCGCTCATGCGCTCGCTGGGTCTGGGCACGGTCGCCGTGCACTCCACAGCCGGACCCATCGATCCCCGAGTCACCCACCAGAGCGTCGACGACGCGAAACGCTTCTTCAGCGAACACTCCGAACGCACCCGAGTCGCGCGGCAGCGCTACGACGAGGAAGCGCGCAGAGCCAAGGAAGGCAGGATATGAGCCAATCAGGGATGAACCAGGACGACGCCCCTCGCCTGGGAATCGGGATCATCGGCTGTGGCAAGGTCGGGGCGACCATCGGCGCCGCCTGGCGCGAAGCCGGCCATGCCATCATCGGGGTCAGCGCCTCCTCGGCGGCGAGCCTCGAACGGGCCGAGGAGATGCTCCCGGGGGTGCCGGTGCTGCCCCCGGACGACGTCGCAGACCGTGCCGAGCTCCTGCTCCTGACCGTCCCCGACGATGAGATCGAATCCCTCGTCAGCGGCCTGGCCAAGGTCTCACGAATCCACTCCGGACAGATCCTCGTCCACTGCTCGGGCCGATACGGCACGGACGTCCTCGAAGCCGGGACCAGCCTTGGCGCGCTGCCTATCGCCCTGCACCCGTCGCTGTCCTTCACCGGCACAGCCGTCGATCTTCCTCGTCTGCGGCAGTCGACGATCGCCGTCACCGCACCGGCCCCGATTCGAGCTGTGGGGCAGGCCCTCGTCGTCGAGATGGGCGCCGAGCCGATCGATGTCGCTGAAGCGGACCGTCCGCTCTACCATGCGGCCATCACCCACGCCTCGAATCACACGATCACGATCATCAGTGAAGCCATGGAGATGCTCGCCGAGGCGGGTGTGAGTGACCCCGCACGTGTGCTCACGGCCCTCGTCGATGCGGGGGTGGCGAATACCCTGCAGAACGGTTCGCGGGCGTTGACCGGACCCGTGAGTCGCGGTGACGTGGGCACTGTCTCTGCGCACCTGACGGCGCTCAGTGAGTTCAGTCTCAGCGTTTCCAGCCCCGCAGCACGCAACAGCTATATTGCTCTGGCCAGGTCCACCACTGCCAAGGCCCTGAGCCTGGGACGGATCACGGATTCGCAGGCGCAGGAGATCCTGGCCAGCCTGGACTGACTGTCGGCCTGGTCCACCAGCGGCCCGAATTCCCCCTGGGCCCGCGCTCACGGTAGCCTGGACGGTATGGCAGATACCGAGTCGAACACGCCCGAAAACGCAGACCTTTCACCCGAGCATCTCGATCCGGAGCAGATCCGGATCCGAAAGGAAAAGCGCCAGCGGCTCTTGGACTCCGACACCGATGCCTATCCGGTGTCAATTCCGCGCACGCACACCCCTGCCGAGGTCCATGCCGCTCATGACGGTCTGGAAGCGGGAGATGAGACCGAGGACATCGTCGGCGTCGTCGGACGCGTCGTGTTCATCCGCACCACGGGCAAACTCTGCTTCGTGACCCTGCAGTCAGGAGACGGGACGCGCCTTCAGGGCATGTTGTCACTGCGCGAAGTGGGGGAGGAGCGACTCGGCGATTTCAAGACCGACGTCGACCTGGGCGACTTCCTGTTCGTCCACGGCAAGGTCATCAAGTCCAAACGCGGCGAACTCTCCGTCCTCGCAGATTCCTGGGCGATGGCCAGCAAGTCACTGCGTCCGCTGCCGGGTCTGCACACCGAGCTGGCCGAGGACACTCGTGTGCGCCAGCGCTATCTCGACCTGATCACCCGCGAAGACGCCCGCCGCACCATGCTGACCCGAGCCAAGGTGATGTCGTCCCTGCGTCGGACGTTCGCCGAGCAGGAGTTCGTCGAGATCGAGACTCCGATGCTCCAGTTCATGCACGGCGGTGCCGCGGCTCGTCCGTTCACAACCCATATGAACGCCTACGACATCGACATGTTTCTGCGCATCGCACCCGAGCTCTTCCTCAAGCGTGCGATCGTCGGCGGGATCGAGAACGTCTTCGAGATCAACCGCAACTTCCGCAACGAGGGTGCCGATTCGACCCACTCGCCGGAGTTCGCGATGCTCGAGGCCTACCAGTCCTACGGCGACTACCACTCGATCGCCGACCTGACGAAGACCTTGGTCCAGAACGCAGCACAGGACGCCACCGGGTCCCTCAGGGTGAAGCTGGCGGACGGGGAAGACTACGATTTCGGTGGTGACTGGCCCGTCGTCAGCATGTACGAAACCCTGTCCGAGGAATCCGGAGTCGACGTCACCCCGGAGACCGGCCTCGATGTCCTCGACGCAATCGCGGCAGAGAACAACGTCGAGCTGGGGGGAGTCTTCCGCTCGCACGGCAAATACGTCGAAGAGCTGTGGGAGCACTTCTACCAGGACAGACTGTGGGCGCCGACATTCGTCACCGACTTCCCCGTCGACACTTCGCCTCTGGTCCGTGAGCACCGAACCAAGAAGGGCGTCGTGGAGAAATGGGATCTCTACGTTCGCGGTTTCGAATTGGCCACAGGCTATTCCGAGCTCGTGGATCCGGTCATCCAGCGCGAGCGGTTCGAGGCTCAGGCCGTCGACGCAGCCAAGGGCGATGAAGAGGCGATGGGGCTCGATGAGGAATTCCTCACCGCTATGGAACACGGGATGCCGCCGACCGGCGGTATGGGAATGGGGCTTGATCGTCTGCTCATGGCTTTGACCGGCTTGGGAATTCGAGAAACCATTCTCTTCCCATTCACGAAGCCAATTGCCCCCGGTAATTCGGAAATGGCTGAGGAAGGTTGAACACATGATGGATCTGCTGAGGGCGCTATTGCCATCGATCTGCGTTGGATTGCTGTTCTGGTACGTGATGAGAAACATCTTGCGTGCGGACCGGACCGAACGAGAGCAGATCGATAAATTCTATTCGGAGCATGAGGTTAGCGAATTAAGCGATAATCATGAATCAGATGTTAAGCTGACTGCGACAAAGCCTTCTGATTATGAAAAGAGTGAACATGGCAAGGGAGATGCGACTCGTTCTTACGGATGATTTCGACGGCTCGGAAGCGTCGGAAACCGTTCGCTTCAGCCTCGACCAAGGGACCTACGAACTCGAACTGTCGACAGAAAATGCCGAACAGCTCCGTGAAACGTTCGCCCCGTTCATCGCCAAGGCCCGCCGGGTAGCGAACCCTGGCGGTCGCGGACGTCGCACAGGATCCGGCTCCGCCCCGGGCCCGAAGCGCGATACGGCCAAGATCCGCGAATGGGCACAGGCCAACGGTTACCAGCTGGGCGATCGCGGACGCATTCCGCTGGAAATCGTCCAGGCATACGAAGCAGCAGACAGCTGATTCGTCCGGATTCACAGCACAGTCGATCAATGAAGCGGTAATGCGATTCGAATGAAAGCCGCTGATTCCATAATCGCCTCCCGAGGGGCCGACGGTTCACCCGTCGGCCCCTCGGAGTTTCTGCCTATAGTTTCTACCTGTCAGCAGTCCGGCCCGGATGCAAGTTATCAACATTCTCGTAGGACGATTCGCACAGGCACTTCTCAGCGACGTTCTTGATTGTCAGCACTGGCTCCGATCATGGTGTCTGCTGGCCGGCGTCAGGAGAATATGAGAATTTACTCTATTCCCATTCTCGGTAATCGATGGAGTATCTCGATTGCCGGTTGAGTCGTATTCACGTGATCGGTTCGGAGTAGAAGGCGGAAACGCCAAGCATCAAGATGGGTTGCCCAGATCCAGGATGGACAGAGCTGGACCGATATGAGCAGGGAGTTGGTGCGGGCAGTCCCGATGCTGCAGAACGGAGCGAAGGCGTGCTGTACAGGAGAGCGCGGTGGGGCGAACCGCGAATTTCGCCCACAGCCAAACGGTTTCGGCTGATGGCGAAACGTGCAATAGATCGTGGCCAATGGTCGTTAGGCTCTAAAGAATAACCAGACCGAGGAGGGTGAATATGTTCGAGCGGTTCACTGACCGAGCACGCCGAGTGGTAGTGCTTGCCCAGGAAGAAGCCAAACTACTCAAACATAACTACATCGGAACCGAGCACATCCTGCTTGGCCTGATCCACGAGGGTGAAGGCCTGGCAGCCAAAGCACTCGAGGGAATGGACATCTCCCTCGAACAGGTTCGCGATCAAGTCCAAGAAATCATCGGACAGGGACAGCAGGCGCCGAGCGGGCACATCCCGTTCACGCCGCGTGCCAAAAAGGTCCTCGAGCTCAGCCTCCGTGAGGCTCTGCAGCTGGGGCACAGCTACATCGGAACCGAGCACATCCTGCTCGGCCTGATCCGCGAGGGTGAAGGCGTCGCCGCTCAGGTGCTCGTGAAGCTGGGCGCCGACCTGGGACGAGTCCGTCAGGAAGTCATCAAGCTTCTCTCGGGCTACCAGGGCAAGGAACCCGTCTCCGCAGGCGGACGCGAGGAGGGAGCCCCCTCCGGTTCGCTGGTCCTCGACCAGTTCGGAACGAACCTGACCGCAGCCGCCCGTGAAGGCAATCTCGATCCGGTCATCGGCCGGCACGAGCAGATGCAGCGCGTGATGCAGATTCTGTCGCGGCGGACCAAGAACAACCCTGTCCTCATCGGTGAACCCGGTGTCGGCAAGACCGCCGTGGTCGAAGGCCTGGCGTTGGCGATCGTCAACGGCGATGTGCCCGAGATCCTCGAGGACAAGCAGCTCTACACCTTGGACCTCGGCTCATTGGTGGCCGGTTCCCGGTACCGCGGTGATTTCGAGGAACGTCTGAAGAAGGTCCTCAAGGAGATCCGCACACGCGGAGACATCATTCTGTTCATCGACGAGATCCACACCTTGGTGGGTGCGGGTGCCGCCGAGGGCGCCATCGACGCGGCCTCGATTCTCAAGCCCATGCTGGCCCGAGGCGAGCTGCAGACCATCGGTGCGACGACTCTCGACGAGTACCGCAAGCACATCGAGAAGGATGCCGCCCTCGAGCGGCGGTTCCAGCCGATCCAGGTTCCGGAACCGTCCCTGGCGCATTCGATCGAGATCCTCAAGGGACTGCGCGACAAATACGAGGCACACCACAAGGTCACGATCACGGAAGGCGCTCTCGCGGCTGCCGTGAATATGTCGGATCGCTACGTCAACGACCGGTACCTGCCGGACAAGGCGATCGACCTCATCGACGAAGCAGGCGCGAAACTGCGCATCTCGCGGCTGTCCGTGCCGCAGGAGATCCGTGACCTGGAGGAGCAGATCCTCGAGGCTCGCCATCGCAAGGAAGCCGCCATCGACGCTCAGGACTTTGAGCTGGCGGCCTCCGAACGCGACTCCGAGATGAAGCTGCAGCAGGACAAGGACGAACAGACCGACGCCTGGCGCAAGAGCGGTAAGGACACCTCCGCGACCGTGGACGCGGATCTGATCGCCGAGGTGCTGGCCGCGGCCACCGGTATTCCGATCTTCAAGCTCACCGAGGAAGAGTCCTCGCGACTGCTGCGGATGGAAGACGAGCTGCACAAGCGCATCATCGGACAGAACGACGCGGTCAAGTCGATCTCCCGTGCGATCCGCCGGACCCGTGCGGGTCTGAAGGATCCGAAGCGCCCCTCCGGCTCGTTCATCTTCGCCGGTCCCACAGGCGTCGGCAAGACCGAGCTGGCCAAGGCACTGTCGGAGTTCCTGTTCGGTGACGAGGAATCGCTGATCAGCCTGGACATGTCGGAGTACTCGGAGAAGCACACCGTGTCCCGGCTGTTCGGTTCTCCTCCCGGCTACGTGGGCTACGAAGAGGGCGGACAGCTGACGGAGAAGGTTCGTCGCAAACCGTTCTCGGTGGTCCTCTTCGACGAGGTGGAGAAGGCTCACTCGGACATCTTCAACTCGCTGCTGCAGATTCTCGAGGACGGTCGCCTGACCGACTCGCAGGGTCGTGAGGTGGACTTCAAGAACACCATCATCATCATGACCACGAACCTGGGCACGCGAGACATCTCGAGCGGTCTGCAGCTCGGGTTCCAGGTCGAGGGAAGCGCGAACAACGACTATGAGCGCATGAAGCAGAAGGTCAACGAAGAGCTCAAGCAGCACTTCCGGCCCGAGTTCCTCAACCGTGTCGATGACACGATTGTGTTCCCGCAGCTGGGCAAGGACGAGATCCTGCAGATCGTCGATCAGTTCCTTTCACGTCTGGACACCCGTCTGGCCGATCAGGGTATGAAGGTCGATGTCAGCGATGCGGCCAAGAGCCTGCTGGCCGATCGCGGCTACGATCCGGTGCTGGGTGCTCGGCCTCTGCGTCGCACGATCCAGCTCGAGATCGAGGACCACCTGTCCGAGAAGATCCTGTTCAAGGAGATCGGCAGCGGTCAGACCATCAAGGTCGACGTCAGAGGAGAAGGCAAGGCAGCGGAATTCACGTTCAACGGCGTGGAGACCGAGGGTCTCGCCGCCAGCGAACCGGATGATTCCGGTGGCGAACTCGCCGGTGCCGGTTCATCCGGCGGCACCGGATCTGGAAGCTCCGTTTCCTGATCTGCCTCCCGCAGCGCTGAAGAAGCCCGGGGACACAGCACAAGCTGCGTTCTCGGGCTTCTTCATGCTCGCCGCCGATGGTGCCGCTCGCCGCCGATGGTGTTGAATGAAGATATGAGCTCAGCCCCAGTCGCCTTCGACCACGAACAGGTCTCATCGGACCATCACCTCAACCATTCCCTTCCCGGCGGCCTCTACATGCGCCGGGCTCGGACGAGCGACGTCAAGGGGATCGAAGCTTTGGTCGCGCCCCTGGCCGAAGAGCGCATTCTGCTGGCCAAGGACACTGTCACCTACTTCGAAACCCTGCAGGAGTTCTGGCTGGTCGTGGACCCACAGCCAGACGGCACTGAGATCCTGGCCGGGTGCGCGGCATTGCACATCATCTGGGCGGATCTCGCGGAGGCGCGCACAGTTGCCACCTCGCCGGCCTATCGGGGGAGGGGAGTGGGCAAGGCGCTCATCCGGCAGGTGCTGGCAGACGCTGTGGCGATCGGTGTCGACAGGGTCTTCTGTCTGACCTTCGAGACCGGATTCTTCGGTTCACTGGGTTTCGAGCCGATCAAGGGCATCCCGGTCTCCCCGGAGGTCTACGTCGAGCTCCTGCACTCTGCTGACGAAGGCGTGGCCGAGTTCCTTGACCTGGCCCGCGTCAAACCCAATACCTTGGGCAACGCACGCATGATCAAGTTCCTCTGAGAATCACGGCCCCTCGAATCTCGAGACGAACTCCTCGACGATCGAAACCGTATCCTCGGACGCATCCGACAGGACGGCATGGCTGACCCCGTCAAGAACGTGCACCTCGACATCTGGGGCATGGCGGCGAAGCGTGCGCAGAGCACGACGGGGAACGAACTGACTGTTGCCTGCGATGATGACCTGCAGAGGGACCGTGATGCTCGCCCAGTCGTCGGCTCGCAGCTTCCGCGGCAGCGGGCTGCCGCGTTTGACGAAGTCCGTCGTCGAGCTCAGCAGCAATTCTTTCATCGGTGAGGACGGCAGCTCACCGTTTCTCACCCAGGCAAGGAAGCTCAGGGCCTCTTCTCTGCTGCCCCTCATCAGTCTGATCATTCGGGCCCAAGCGGGCAGAGGTATCCCGGTGATGGTACCTGGAGGGTCGATGGCTGTCACCGCTGCCAGACGATCGGGGGCGCGAAGAACCTGGTTGAGCGCCGCCCACGCCCCGTATGAGTACCCGACCAGGTGAAGCGAGTCCAGACCCAATCCCTCGAGGACCTCATCGAGCCATTGCGAGACCAGTTCTCCGCTGGCCATCGGGGCCAGCTGGGTGCTGCGCCCGGCCTCCCAGATCATGTCGATGGCGATCACGGGGCGGGTGCTCGACCATGGTCCGATGAGTTTCGTCCAGCCGGCCACGGTGCTGTTTCCGCCTTGGAGGAGAACCAGCGGCGTTGGGTTCGACCCGGTGAGGGAAGGCGAGCGGGCGGGGGAGATGCTGGAGTAGGCAGTCGTGCCGAAGGTGGTTTCTATCGTCGAATCGGTGCGTTCGGGCCACGACTCGAGGACGGCGTTCAGCTGCTTGAGGAACCGTCCGCGCGCTTCCGGTGATCTGAATCGTCCCACGCCATCGCGGTGAGCAGGAGACGAAGCGGCCTGAGTGTCATTGCGTCGACCTTCCATGCTCGAACTGTACCTGCCGCGGGCCGGTCACCCGGGAAGGCGCAGGGCACTGTCCTCGCGAGCGGCCAGACCGTCAGAGACCAGACCGTCGATGAGACGCATGATCCGATCCGGATCTGCGCTGAGGTCCCGGACCCGGTCCAGCTTCGTCGACGTCTGCGGAGGGAGCGAGTCGAGCAGCTCGGGATCCACCTCGACGGTGGAAGCCGTGAGGAGGTCGAGCGATACGGAGCCGGCGTTATCGCCGTCGTCAGACTGCTCGTGCGCGGACTTGAGGACGTCCATGATCGCCCCGCGCAGCTGGCGGTCCGTGCCGGCCCATTTCTGGGTCTTCGGCTTCACCGCCGAGGCAGGCCGCCCCGCTTTCTGCCAGGCGCAGATGTCGCTGAGTGGGCAGGATTCGCAGTCGGGGTTCCTGGCCGTGCACACGAGCGCACCGAATTCCATGACTCCCGCGTTCCACCTGGCGTGGTCGGTCTCGGGGACGAACTGGCTGGCCCACTCGGTCTCCGCCCGGCCCGGGGAGGCTGAGGGCCGGTCGCGTCCGGCGAAGAGCCGGATGAGGACGCGCCGCACGTTCGTATCGAGCACGGTCGTCCGCTCTCCGTGAGCGAAGGACGCCACCGCCGCCGCTGTGTAGGAGCCGATGCCGGGCAGACGCTCGAGCTCGGCAGCGGACTGCGGCACCCGGCCGTCGAGGTCCTCGGCGATCACGCGCGCGGCCTCCTGAAGCCGCAGTGCCCTCCGCGGATAGCCGAGACGGTCCCACCGATGGAGCACCTCGGCGGTGGGAGCTTCTGCCAGATCTGAGGGAGTGGGCCACTTCTGCATCCATTCCCGCCAGCGGGGTTCGACCCGAGCCACGGGAGTCTGCTGCGACATGATCTCGCTGACGAGGACAGCCCATGCACTGGTGCCGGCATCTCGCCACGGCAGGGGACGCGCTGCGGTCTCGAACCACGCGATGATCGTGTCGCGGACTCGGTCGATATCCGAGTCCGCAACCGCGGGAAATGGGGAACCGGGACGAGAAGATCTCGATTCGGCAGAGGCTCGGTGTGTCATTTGGATGCTCAAACGCTTCGGCTTAGGCTCAAAGCGATGACTCCTTCCAATCGTGGTTCGCAGCCGAAGAACGGCGCCAGGCAGCCCCGCCAGTCTAGCGGGAAGCTGCCGGCACACGTGTACCGTCGGCGGCGCTACATGCTGTTGGTGGCCAGTCTCGTGGTGATCGCTCTGCTGGTGCTCGGCGTCGTCGGAATCGTCAGCGGACTGAGCGGAGGCGGGGAGGAGGAGCCTGTCGTACAAGACACGCCCTCGGCGAGTCAGACGACTCAAGCGCCGGTGCCGGATGAGAAGGCCGCGAGCGGGAAATGCCCCGAAGACAAGGTCGGACTCAAAGCCGAAGTCGATGAGAAGAGCTTCGACGAGGATACGAAACCCACGTTCGAGATGGTGATCGGGAACAACCACACGGCCACCTGTCTGATCGATGTCGGCACCGAGAAACAGGAGTTCTTGGTCGAGAAGAACGGCGATGTGGTCTGGTCGTCGAAGTTCTGCGCTGCCGAAGAGGATGAGAACGCTGAGGTCTCGACCGAGTTCGCGCCGAAGTCGGAGAAGACTTCACAGTTTGAATGGAACCGGGTCCGGGTCGACAAGAACTGCAACCGAACGAATAAGGCTTTCGGCCCGGGGGAATACGAACTCGTGGTCAAACTCGGCGACAAGAAGAGCAAGCCCGCGAAGTTCACACTCGAGAAAGATGCTGCCGCCAAGGAAAAAGAGAAGAAGGAAGCCGAGGAGAAGAAGTCAGAAGAGCCGAACTCTGACGACAAGCCCGAGGAAACGGCGCCATCGGACAACTGAGCTGTTCACGTCGGACGGGCTGCTGCGGGTTCAGGCTCCGCGGTAGGAGCCCACGCCCCAGGAATTGCCATCATGGTCGCGGAAGTCGAATTCTCGACCGCCATGAGGCTGTGTTGCCACCGGGCGCACGATCGCATGGCCCATGTCGATGATCTCCTCGTAGAGACGATCGACTTCTCGCTCGGTGTCGACGACGACGTAGACGGAGTTCCCGCCGACGCTGTCGAGGGCCGACCCGTCATTGCGGACAGAACCGAACATGATCCCACCTGTCTCACCCAACGCGTATTCGGCATGGACGATGACCTCGGGGTCAGCCTCGTCTTTGACGATGAGCCGCTCAGTGAAGCCGAGCGCGATCAGCAGAGCGGTCGTGGCGGCCGCGTCTGTGGTTCTCATTGCCGGGAATACTGTCGTGGTCATACTTCCAGGATGCGCCATTTTCGCGCAGATGTCCCGGAATTTCGATCATTTGCCTCCCAAGAGCAGCTCGACGGCTTCAGAGACATGTTCACATTCCTTGACACGCATCCCCTGAGGAGTCGAAACATTGCGCAGAGCACCATGTGCGACGATCGCGTGGGTGATGCCGAGGCGGGAGGCCTCGTTGAGCCGCTGACCCAAGTTGGGAACATTGCGGATCTCGCCTGAGAGGCTGATCTCACCGATCGCCACGAATTTTGCGGCCATCGGCTTCCCGATCGCGGCCGAGGCCAGGGAGAGACAGATCGCGAGATCGCTGGCCGGTTCCGCGAGCTTCGCACCTCCGACAGTGGCGGTGAAGACATCGGACTTGGCCAAACTGATGGGGGCGATCTTCTGACTGAGCACGGCGAGCATCATGGCTACGCGGGAGGAATCTACCCCGGAGACGGACCTGCGGGACTGTCCGCCGGCGGATTCGGTGATGAGTGACTGGACTTCGACGAGTAGCGGACGCTTGCCCTCCTGGGTCACCGTCAGACAGGTTCCTGGGGGATTGCTGCCGCTGCGGGAGAGGAAGAGTCCCGAGGGGTCCTCGAGGCTTTTGATGCCGTTCTCCTCCATGTCGAAGCAGCCGACGTCGTCGGTCGGCCCGAACCGGTTCTTCACCGCACGCAGCAGGCGCAGACGCGAGTGACGTTCACCTTCGAAGTTGCACACGACGTCGACGAGGTGTTCGAGGAGCCGGGGTCCGGCGATGGTGCCGTCCTTCGTGATGTGTCCGACGAGGACAGTTGGCAATGACCTTGCCTTGGCTTCCCTGATGAGAGCCGCGGCCACCTCCCTGACCTGGGTGACGCCGCCGGGCACACCGTCGATCTCAGATGAGGCGAGGGTCTGGATGGAGTCGACGATGAGCATGTCGGGCTCTTCCGCCTCGATCATTCCCAGGACCGCTCCCAGGTCGGTTTCGGCCGCCAGCAGCAGAGAATCTTCGAGCGCGTTGATCCGTTCGGCCCGCAGGCGCACCTGCCCTGCCGACTCCTCTCCCGTGACGTAGAGGACCTTGGACCCGAATTTGGCGATGCGAGAGGCGACGTCGAGCAGAAGCGTGGACTTCCCGACACCGGGTTCACCGGAGAGGAGAACGACAGCGCCGGGGACGATGCCACCGCCGAGGACGCGATCGAATTCGCTGACATAGGTGGTCTTCGCCTGGGCCAGGGTGGAGTCGATCTGGTTGATCGATTTCGCGCCGCTGGACTTCTTGACCTTCGTCTTCACCGAGGTCTTGCCCGCGCCCTTCTCTTCGAGTGTGCCCCAGGCTTGGCATTCAGGGCAGCGACCCAGCCATTTGACGGTCGAGTAGCCGCATTCGGTGCAGGTGAAAGACATACGGCAATTCTGGCACGCCCCTCTGACACAGCCCCACGGTCCGTGGGCGGATCTCAGTCCTGGGTGGTCAGCACCCTGGGCCCGTCATCGGTGATGGCGATGGTGTTCTCCGAATGCGCGCCGTTCGATCCGTCGGCCAGGCGCAGGGTCCAGCCGTCCTTGTCGACGGAGAGTTTCTTGGAGGTGAACGACCACCATGGTTCGATCGCGAGTGTCAGGCCGGGCTTGAGTACGAGTCCGCGTCCGCCCTTGCCGCGGTTGGCCACGTGCGGATCCTCATGCATCGTGTGGCCCAGTCCGTGACCGCCGAAGTCGAGGTTGACCGGGATGCGCTGTTCGTCGGCGACATCGCCGATGGCCTTCGATATATCGCCGAGGCGGTTACCCGGCTGTGCAGCTGAAATGCCGGCCTCCAGCCCTGCCCAGGTGGAATCGATGAGGCGCTGGTCCTCTTCGCTGCCGTCGCCGACGACGACGGAGCGTGCGGCATCGGCGACCCAGCCGTCAATGGACACGGCGAAGTCCAAGGTGAGCAGGTCGCCGTCCTTCATCACGTAGTCGTGGGGCTTGCCGTGCAGCACGCCGTCGTTGACCGAGAGGCAGATGACGTTCCTGAAGGGGCCTTCACCGAATGACGGCGCATAGTCCCAATAGCAGGACTTCGCGCCGGCCCCTTCGATGAGCTTCCTGGCTCGCTTCTCCAGGTGCATGATATTCATGCCCGGTTCTGCGATCGAAGACAACTCGGCCAATGTCTTAGCGACGAATCGGCCGGTGACCGCCATCTTGTCGATCTCGGCGGGTGTCTTCAGCTCAATCACAGGTGTTCTCCTTCAGTCATCACGGGCTCAAACGCAACTTTAGTCGTTCGCGCCCCTCGCGTCGCGGTCGCGTTGTGTTTCCGTGACCAAGCAGACATCTCGGAGCGAATCTCA
>NZ_JAKDJU010000136.1 GCF_030453725.1 Brevibacterium picturae | reverse complement strand
GCCAGCGTCCGGCACACCGTGGCCAGGTCTGGCTCGCTCTTGTCGCGAATGGCGGCGATGTCGAGCAGGGCCGCACCGTCGCGCTCACGCAGCGCGGCTCCCAGCTGACCGAGAAGCCGGAACAGGTCTCCTGTCCCGCGCCCGGACAGCAGGCACATCTCCTCGGGTTCGACCACTTCGAAGTGTCTGAACAGCATGAACCTGATGAGCGCGGCGAGCCCGAATGAGTCATCGTTCATCGCCTCGGTGAGCAACTGTCGCAGCCTGTCTACCCACACGGTCTCGCCGGTGCGCAGTCCCTTCGCGACATGGATCATGATCACCGCACGGCGGTACTCGATGTAGGGACCGCGAGCCGGCAGTGCATCGAAACGGGCTTCGTAGTTGGCGGCGACGTCGGCGTTGCCGCCCACGATCGCCACGTATGAGGCCTCCGCGATTGCCAGCGCGAGAAATACCGTCTGGTTCCAGTGTTCGAGTCCCTCAACGGCTGCGTGGGATGAGCGTGTCGCCTCAGGCAATGCTCCGTCCAGGGTGTGGACACGACTCCAGATCAGGTCACTGGGGCCGCTGCGAGCGGTGAGGAACGCGATGTCCTCGCTCGGCAACTCGTTGAGGATTCGTTTGGCCCGCTCCGTGTCGCCGGCGTTGGTCAGCGCATTGGCTCGGACCATGGACAAGATCATCGACCCGGTCCCCACGGAGTAGCTGCGACCTGACTCACGGTCGAGCAGATCGAGAGCTTCTGCGGTTCGTCCCCGCTCGAGCATCCGGCCGGCCAAGGCGACGGTGAGGAGCACGCGCAGGGATTCGGGCAATCGCTCATTGCCGAAGGCCTCGGTCAGGAAGTGCTGATCGGCCGCTCCCACCAGCAGAGGACGAGTGCCCAGATGGTCGATGATGCCACGAGCGGTGTCCACATCGATTCCGTTGCTGTGGGCTTCGGCGAGACCGCCGCCCTCACACCCGTCGCCCTGTCGAGGCTCTTCCCCGTCGAGACCCTCGACATGGTCAAGCGCGTCACGGAACCTGTCGAGGGTCAAGGTCGGAGAACTGTGATCGAAATCCCTGTAGACCCAGACGACGAACGCTTCGACGATGACGTCGGCACAGCAGGCCTTCTGCACAGCTTGCGCAAGCACATCAAAGCCGAGGGCCGCCTGATTCACCTCACAATAGAGATGTCCGAGATCGCAGAGCTCATGTGCCTCCATCTGATCGGTCGGCACTTCGATGAGCATTCGCAGCGCCCTCTGCCATTCACCAATCCGTGCCGCCACGCGGGCGGCATCGATGAGGTCCTGGACCTCTGTTTTGACCCCGCAGCCCAGCGCCCAGTCCATCCGCAGCATGCGTGCCCACGCAGATGGGGATGACGCACTGCTGGTGAGGACGAAGTCATACATCTGTCGGCTCCGGCCGTCAGGAATCGTGTACCGAATCGTCTCGGACTTATGGTTCTCCACGGCCACGTACACGCGTCGACCCCGGTTTTCGAGCAGGATCTCCCCGGCGTCCGCAAGAGCATCGGCTGCTTCTCCCAGCCCCGCAGTGAGCATGACTTCAACGTCGACTTCCCCGGCGAGGACGACGAGCTCAAGAGCTTCTCGTGTCTGCGGCGGGTACTCTTCAAGGTCGATGCGCGTGACGTCGCGTGCACGTTCGTCGTAGTCGACATCGCGGCCGTCGAGGACCCAGACTCCTTGCCGGTCGTAGAATCTCTTGGCCCGGTTCGTGTAGCCGAGGAGTTCGACCATCTTTCCCGGCACTCTGCCCGAATGGAATTCGACGATGTCGAGGACTCCGCGTGAGACGATCCCGCCGAGGTGGTGCTCAACCATCTCCGCATAGGAGTCGGAATCGAGCGGGCTGAGATCGATGTGGTCGAGAATGTGGTCCGCGACGAGATCCTCGAACGGGTGCTCACGGCAAGTCGGGTCTCGACGATGTGTCGCCACGATCTTGATATCACCATCATTGGCCAGCTGCGAGAGCACGCCGAGGCTGCGATGGTCGAGGTCGTGGGCATCGTCGATGAAGATCACGGGTGTGGGTCGGTCTCCTGTCAGCACAGAAACGACGCGGTAGAGCAGATCGCTCGGGTCCTTGTCGAGGTCCACGAACAGTCCGAGCGCCCCGAAGTCGACCGACCTGAATATTCGGTCGCCGCGCAGCCACAGCTCCGCCCCGCCGCGGCGGCGATGGATGAGGGAGGCCAGGAAGGTCTTGCCCGAGCCGCCCTCCCCCTCGATGAGGATTCCGCCGGACGACGAATCGCGCAATGAGTTCTCCATCGTCTGGACCTCGCGAGCGCGTCCGAAGACGATGGCTTCGCCTGTCTGGCTCATGGTTGGTCCTCCCATGAGGCGATCACCTCGCGCAGCTCCCGTCGATTGGCCACGTGCAGGCGGCGATAGATCTTGCTGAGATGCCATTCGATCGTCCGTGCCGACAGATGCTGCATGGCGCCGAGTTCCTGACTGCTGCGACCAGCCATGATCCCGTCGACGAGTTGCCGTTCGAGATCGGACAGGACCGCCGGCAGTCGTGGTCCCGAGGCGCTGTATCTGATCGTCCGCAGGCTGTTGCCGATGAGGATACGGGCGTCTTTGGCCGCCTGCTGATCGTGAGCATCGATGGCGCGGGACTGAGCCAGTTTCGCAAGAGTGGAGCAGAGGGCGACGGCACCGTACTCTGAGGCGCCTCTGGCCGCCTCGATGAGAGCGGACGGTGAGCCGTCCGTCATCGCAGCTGAGACAATGCCTGCCAGGCGTCCCGGTCGCCCATCGATCTCCGCAGCCGCTCCGCCCAGTTCGACGAGGGCCGCTCGATGGCCGAGGCATGTTGCCTCCAGCCACGCCGAAGCGGCCAAAGTCGCCGCGCCGGTCGAACGTGCCGCAACGCCGAGAGAGTACAGGCGATCGGCAGCCTCATCCGGCTTCGTCAACGCCAGAGTCTGCAGCTGGAACAGCGAGGACTCGAACTCCACCCAGTACGAATAGCCGTCACCCGTCGGCGTTTGGCTGCTGCGCCTCGGCGGCTCCTTTGGGATGGCATCTCCCAACAGTGCGCGCGCGAAGTCCGTTGCCGCGTTGATGCCCACGTAGCCGACGTCCTCACTGGTTGTCGTGATCTTGTCCAGCACGGCCAGCGCACGGGCCGGGTGACCGGTGCGCAGGTCGACAAGGGCTCCGACGAACCCGGACAGCAGCGGGCTGACGTTCTTCCACCTTCTCGACTCCGTCCAGCTCAACGCTGCTCGGGCTTTGTCCCAATCACCGGCGGTGTATCTGGCGATGAAGAACTGAGGTGCCGAATCTTCCCGTTCGAGACTCGTCATTCCTGGCAGGCCGAACATCAGCTCCGCCTGCTCGATGAATTTCAGCCCGGTCTCAACCCTGCCGGTGAGGATCGAGGCCGTTCCGAGCACGGCGCACGCACGGAGCCGGTGACGGGTCAGACACGAATGGTCGCGGTAGACGCGCTCCGCACGTTCGATGGCTTCGGCGAATCGCCCTCCCTTCAGGTCGAACCGGGCAATTGTGACATCGAATCTGCCACTGTCAGACGAGGTGTCGAGATGTTCGCGCAGCCAGCCGATGCGGAGTCCGTCCGGATCGCGCGGGTCGGTCAAACGCATGTCCATGGTTGCCGCTCGGGAGAGGAACTCCGGGCTCATCTCCGTCCATCTCTGCTCAACACGAGCGAGAATGCTGTCAAACGCCCTGCTCGCCGCTCTGATGTTGCCACTTCCCTGTTGTGCACGAATGGTTTCGAGGAGCAGTTCATCAGATTGTTCGCGCGAGCAGTCGGCGAGTTCGGCCGCACCGGAATAGCTGCCTTCCCGATTGGCCCAGGCCACGGCATCGAGGATCTTGTCGGCCGGCTGATCGAAGCCCAAGCTCAACCCCCACGACAAGTACCCGAACAGGGCAGGCCCGTCCATCGAATCGATATCGGCGACTTCGCTCAGCCGCTTCCACAGTGACAGTGAGCGGGAGGGTCTGACCTGTGACTTCAGCGCGGCTGCGATCACCGGCTCGACGATCTTCACTGCGGCGTGCCGACCTCGAGACATTCTGATGATCCCGGCATCGACCAGGGAATCGAGCCCCTCGGCTGAACAGAGCCGCAAGAGAATCTCATAGTGGACCGCTCCGGTCATCGCAACCATTTCGAGCACGGGCCGCAGCTCCGGATCGATGTTCCACAGAATACGGTCCGTGGTGCGCAGCTGATCGTGATTGAAGAGGACATGGCTGAGCAGGAGCGGATTTCCTCCGGTCTGTGCATGCAGACGGGTCACCGACCGCTCTTCGGACGGACGCGAACCGGAGGTCTTGGCCAACGCGGCCACAGTGGCCTCGTCGAGACCGCTGAGGTCGACCCGGGTGAGGCCGCCGGAGAGCCACAGACTTGTGGCGAGGTCGACGGGCGGTCGAATCGACTCCGCCGCGATGAGAAGTTTGGTCCGTCCTGCCACAGCGAGTTGAGTCAGCACTGACAGTGAGGTTGCATCGATCAGATTCGCATTGTCGATGAGCACGATGGGGGTCGAGTCGGGATATCGCATGGTCAGTGCCCTGCCGATTGCCGACAGTGCGGCGCCCGCGCCCACGGTGCTGGCGCTCCCCGATTGAGAGAGGAGTATCTCGAGGATCCCCAGGGCCCGGTCACGCAGAGTCTCTGAACCGCGGAAACGCAGAACAGGAGTCTCCTTGTCGATGCGTGCCAGGGCCGTGTTCATCATCGTGGTCTTCCCGATTCCGGCAGCACCGATGATCAGCGCACCGCAACTTTCCGGGTCTGTGAGGGATTTGACCACGGTCGTCACTTCGTCCGTGTACCCGAGAATCTGATGTTGTACCGATCGAACAGCAGTGGACATCTGCTCAGCCTTCTTTATACCGCTTGCTATCCGCTGCGCAGTCAGCGGCGGGATCACCTCAGCTTCGAGTCTCCCGTCAACATCGGCCAGCACCTTCGGTACCGGTCGGCCTGCATTCCGTTGGAGTGGATATCGGTCGACGCCGAGTTTCGAGAGCGGCGCCGATTGGATGAAAATTCCTACTATAGCTGTCATACTTTACAGCATCAGACGCGAATCCGCACTGATTTTTTCGGTGCACACGAAGCCCCCAACACCACTTGCCGGTATGCCTACGCCCTCCACTCATCCACGGGGCCGCCGAACCCGCCGGACCCTCCTGAAAGCTCTGTGATCGAGATCCGCGTTTCACACACCAGGATTCGCGCACCACCACCCGCGCTGCACATCACCGGCAGCAGCCACTCACGCCAGCTCCAGGCACTCACTCCCGCCGGCCCACTTGTGAGCCTGAACACCGAAACGTACTATTGAGTAAAGTTACCGAACGATCAATCAGGAGTTTTCATGGACACCTTGCTGAATGCAGAGGAGCGCGAGTTCGCGCAGCAGATGCGTCAGTTCTATCGCACCCAGATCCCCGAGGAGCTGCGATTCAAGGTCGCGACCGGTCAGGAGCTGACCAAGGACGACATGGTCACGTCCCAGCGGATCCTCAATCAGCACGGATATGCCGTCCCGGACTGGCCCGTCGAATGGGGCGGTCAGGACTGGACTCCTGTGCAGCGCCACATCTGGCTCGAAGAGATGCAGCTGGCCTGCGTACCCCAGCCGCTGCCCTTCAACGTCTCGATGGTCGGCCCGGTCATCGCCACCTTCGGCAGCCAGGAGATCAAGGAACGCTTCCTTCCGGCCACCGCCAACATCGACATCTGGTGGTCGCAGGGCTTCTCCGAACCAGATGCCGGGTCCGACCTCGCATCGCTGAAGACCTCCGCAGTCCGCGACGGTGACAAGTACATCGTCAACGGACAGAAGACCTGGACGACCCTGGGCCAGTACGGCGACTGGATGTTCAACCTCGTCCGCACCGACCCGAACGTGAAGAAACAGGCAGGCATCTCGTTCCTGCTCATCGACATGAAGACCCCCGGAGTCACTGTCCGCCCGATCCAGCTCATCGACGGCGGCCATGAGGTCAACGAAGTCTTCTTCGACAACGTCGAGGTCCCCGTCGAGAACCTCGTCGGCGAAGAGAACAAGGGCTGGACCTACGCGAAGTTCCTGCTCGGCAACGAACGCACGGGCATCGCCCGCATCGGCGGCTCGAAGGTCAACCTGGCCCGGGCCAAGGCCTACGCCGCGGTGACCAAGACCGCACGCGGCACTCTGCTCGACGATCCGCTGTTCTCCGCCCGTCTGACCCGGATCGAAGCCGAGCTCACTGCTCTCGAAATGACTCAGCTGCGGATCCTCTCGACTCAGGCAGCTGGTTCGGACAAGCCGGATCCACGCTCTTCTGTGCTCAAGCTCAAGGGCTCGCAGCTGCAGGAGGACATCAGCGAACTGCTCGTCGACGTCCTCGGCCCGCAGGGACTCGACTTCGTCGCCGACCGTGTCCAGGGCGAGGGCCTGTCTGATCTTCCACTCGGCGCCGTCGACGCCCTCCCCGCGTATTTCAATACCCGCAAGGTCACCATCTACGGCGGTTCGTCCGAGGTGCAGCGCGGAATCATCTCGAAGGCACTGCTTGGTCTCTGAGGTTCCCCGAACCCAGGACACTTAAGAAGAGGACAACAATGGATCTTGAACTCAACGACATTCAGCAAGAACTCGCCAGCACTTTGAACAAGTACCTGCGCACCGAATACGACGCCCAGGCACGTGAGGCCATCCTGGCAAGCGACGAGGGCATCTCCCGTGAGAAATGGGGACAGTTCGCAGAGATGGGCCTCCTCGGTCTGGCCATCGATGAGAACTACGGCGGGGCCGGGATGACCTTCGCCGAGGTTGCCGTGGTCCTGGAAGCCTTCGGTCGCAGCCTCGTGCTCGAACCGTTCCTGGCCACAGCTGTGCTCGGAGCCAATGCGATCGCCGCGGCCGGCACCGAAGAGCAGAAGCAGGAAATCCTCCCCGCAGTCGCCGAGGGCCAGACCTTCCTCGCATTCGCCGCCCTCGAACCCGGCCTGCGCTACGCGGTCGACACCCCGGCCACCACCGCCTCGGCGGGCGCTGACGGCTCCTTCACCATCACCGGTGAGAAGAACGGCGTGCTCGGCGGCGACGTCGCCGACCACTTCATCGTCACCGCAACCGAGAACGGCACTCTGGGACTGTTCCTGGTCTCGGCATCAGCGGCGGGTGTCAGCCGCGTCGCTCACCGCCAGGCAGACGGCCAGGGCAGTGCGAGCGTGAAGTTCGACAATGCACCGGCACAGCCCCTCGGTGCCGCCGACGCGCATGCCGTCGTCGCCGAGATCATCGACACCGCCAACGCCGCAATCATGGCCGAAGCTGTCGGTGTCATGGAGGCTTCGATGACCATGACCGCCGAGTACCTCAAAACGCGCGAACAGTTCGGTGCCCCCATCGGCGCGAACCAGGCTCTGCAGCATCGCGCGGCAGACCTCTATGCGGACCTCGAGTATGCACGCAGCATGGCCCTGTACTCACGTCTTGCAGTCACCAATGAAGAAGCCGGCTCCGAGAAGGACCGCCACCGGGACGTCATCGCCGCCAAGATCATCATCGACGCATCGGCACGCAACATCAGCCAGGAGTCGATTCAGATGCACGGCGGCATCGGCATGACGATGGAATACCCGATCGGCCACTACGCGAAGCGGCTGACCGTCATCTCACGCACCTTCGACGATACCGATTCGCTGACTGCCGAACTCGCAGAGATCGGCGGTCTCATCGAGCCGAACGCCGCTGATCTGAACTGAGGCTGCACAGCAGTATCGCGGTTGAGGCCAGCCCTTCAGCTGAGGTCAACCCTCGGCCGGGGCCAGCCCTTCAGGTGAGGTCAACCCTCCGCTGGGGTCTGCCCCTCGGCTGAGTCAACCGAACACAATCGAGTTCACAGCGCAGAGCACAGGGCGGTCCGCGTCGTTTCCAGCATTGGAGTCGACACGGACCGCCCTCTGTCTGTGCGATCGTCGACGTTCTGTGTGCGAAGAGTAAAACGGTTGGCATGTTCTGCTCGAAATCCGTTCGTGGATCGAGCAGAACATGCCAACCGTTGGAAACAGTCGGTAACTCGTGGTCGACAGCGGCGCGCACATCGACCGCCACTTACCGACAGTTTCGACCGACGCTGACAGGC
>NZ_JAKDJU010000004.1 GCF_030453725.1 Brevibacterium picturae | reverse complement strand
CAAGCAGGCGCTCGTCGACCTCGGTGCGATCACAGCCGGGCCCCAGGTCGATCGACCCCTCTGCCAGCTGGGTGCTCAACGTCCGGAGCGTGTCGATCCTGCGCCCCGGCAGCGACCAATGCTCATCAGGGATCTCTGCGATTGCCGCTGCCGTGGGGAACACTCGGTCGACGGAGTCGACCCTCAGGTCTTCAGGAAGGTCCTGTCCGAAGGCGGTCACCAGGCGATTCAGATGGGTCTGTGCGGCGACGACCGAGATCTGCTGCCCCAGGACGGTGCGAATGGCGAGCTCGACCGGGTCGCCGGTGCCCGGGGAGCGGATTCCCGGGCAGGTGTCGCTGAGTTCGGAGAGTCCCGCGTCCGTCAGGGTCGCACGCACGGCGCCGGGATCGGCGTCGAGGTCGAGGATTCGTCTGGCCCTGGCCACCGCGCTTCCGAGGTCGCGGGTGTCTGCCAACCGGAGGTGACATTCGATGAAGTCCCCGCATCCCGGAGTCAATGTCAGCACTGCCGGCCCATGTGCCAAGCGCAGTGAACGGGTGTAGCGGTCCTCGCTGACGTCCTCGACACCATCGATCGCGCGCACGCCCAGGTACCTGAACAGGTGAGCATGGTCGAGAGGTGGACGGTACGCGAGGCGGACGACGATGCTCTGTCCGCCGTGCACTTCTCCGGCACCGCTGCGCAGATCCCTCGGGCTGGATGAGTAGACGGCGCGGAAGGTGTCGTTGAACTGACGGATGCTTGAGAATCCGGCGGCGAAGGCGATCTCGCTCATCGACAGCCTCGTCGATTCGACGAGAGTGCGAGCCGTCCTCACACGTTCGGTGCGGGCGATGGCGAGCGGGCCGACCCCGAGTTCCGATTGCAGCACCCGTCCCAATTGGCGTGGACTGTATCCCAGCGCCGAGGCGAGACCCGAGATCCCAGACCGATCGACGAGGCCGTCCTGGATGAGTCTCATGGCACGGCCCGTGACGTCGGCCCGTATATCCCATTCCGGCGAATTCGGGCTGGCATCGGGCCGGCACCGCTTGCAGGCCCGGAAGCCCGCCTCCGCTGCTGCCGCCGCGGTCCGGTAGAAATCGACGTTCTTGCGCAGAGGAGTCCTCGCCGGGCAGGACGGGCGACAGAAGATGCCGGTCGAGGACACCGCAGTGAAGAACATTCCGTCGAAGCGTCTGTCGCGCCCGGCCACTGCCTGGTAGCACTGATCTGTGGTGAGCATATGACCATTCTGCTTCCGAATCCGAGACAATACTAGCGGTTTTCGGACACAGCAGCTCCCGGGAGGATACGCGGCACCACACGGACGAGGATGAGCATGACGACAAGCTCGACTATTGTCTGCGCGACGATTGCCGCCGGCCCGATGCCGTCGGCGGTGATGGCGCGCACGATCGGAAGCATGACGAGGGAGTTGCGTGTCACGCCGGTGAAGATCAGCGCTCGCCCCAGTCCCACGGTCACCGGAAGCAGCCGAGCGAGGACCCAGCCGAGGACGGTCATGATGATCGCGAACACGACGAAGGTCGCGATGGCCCCGCCCAACTCCGGCAGGTGCGGGGCGACCAGCGGCACCTGCGCGGCGGCGATCACGGCCAAGGTGAGCATCATCAGCGGGACCATAGACGTCGACACGACCTGGGCGGAGCGATCCACGACTGCAGATCGGCGGGCCAGGAGGCGGAGAGCGAGGGATGCGCCCAGCGGCAGAATGATGAAGATGACCAGCGCGGTGACGAAAGGGCCGGGGGTGATCGCAACGGCCGCGGCCTCGCCCAGAATGATCCACAGATAGACCGGCAGCGCGATGATCTGGACGAGCATGAGCACCGGAGTCAGTGCGAGCAGACTCGCATCGGCTCCGCCGGCCAGTCTGGTGAAGACCAGGACGTAGTCGATGCAGGGAGTGAGCAGGACGATGAGGACGGGCACGACGACCGTCTCATCCAGGGGCATCATGATGTGGAGGCCGGCGACGACGAGCGGAACAATGAGAAAATTCGCCAGTGCAACGGCGCCGAGGAACTTCATGTCTGTGAATGAATCTCGGACTGCATCGAAGGGAATGTCGAGGAATGTCACGAACAGAAGTGCGATGAGGCAGGGCGTGATCGCAGTGGTGGCCAGCGTTGCCGCTGCCGGCAGGGCCAGCCCGAGGAGGGCCCCTGTGAGTATGGCCGTGAGGTACCAGAGAACCTGATGTTTGGTCAGTGATGCGAGCACGTCGGAGGATTCAGCCGTTCTCAGGCCAGTAGTGGCTGTCGGGCAGTGCCCGCTTGCCGAAGATGGCCTGCCCCACCCGGACGCAGTCCGCTCCCTCTTCGATCGCCACTTCGTAGTCCCCGGACATACCCATCGACAGTTTTCCCGCGCCGATCAGATCGGGGTCGGTCTCCCGGATCCGATCCCGCAGCGTCCGCAGACGCTGGAAGCAGGTGCGAACACGGTCGATGTCGGAGGAGAACACCGCGAGGGTCATCACACCCTGCACATTCAGGGCAGAAAACTGCGGCAGCTCCCGCAGGAAGCCGAGCAGCTCTTCCGGCGGCATCCCGAACTTCGACTCCTCGGCGGAGGTGTTGACCTGGACATAGACGTCGAGGCGCCGGCCTGCCGCGTGCAGCCGTCGGTCAAGAGCAGCAGCGACCTTGAGCCTGTCGAGGGCCTGGAATTCCGAAGCGAACGTCGCAACATCACGAGCCTTGTTCGACTGCAGATGCCCGATCACCGCCCAATCGATGGTCAGGTCGGCCATCTCACCGGACTTCCGGTGGGCCTCCTGAACCTTGTTCTCGCCGAGCTTGTGGCAGCCGGCGGCAACGGCTTCGCGGATCCTCTCCTGCGGGACCGTCTTGCTCACCGGCAGCAGTTCGATCTCGCTGGGGTCCCGGCCGACACGATGGGCCGCAGACTCGATACGCCGATTCACCTCGGCGATGTTGATCCTGAAATCCTCCGCCGTTGTCGCCGTCGAATACTGTCCGTCGTGGTTGAGTCCCTCGTTCGCATCCATATCCTCGTCCATATCCTCATGGTAGCCAGACTGTCTCAGGCGACGGTCCGGGCCCGTCCTGCCGGAACACGGTCGGTGTACGTCAGAGCGTCGTCCCATGCAGCGGCCAGGCGGGGGCCGACCTCGTCCAGTTGCGTCTCGGAGACTGTGTAGGGCAGACGGATCCACCGGTCCAGTCCCCCGGCCGGGGCGAAATTGGGTCCGGCGACCAACCCGAGTCCGTGTTCCCGCGCGGCGATGGCAAGGGCACCAGAACGGTCCTCGGGCAGTCGACACCACAGGGCCATTCCGCCGCTGGGCACGATGACCTGCCACGTTGGAAGATAGGTGCGCACCTGGGCAGCGAGACCGTCCCTGGCCGCGCGCAGCTTCTCACGGTATTCGCCGACGATGGTCTCGTGGTCGCGCAGGAGTTCGACGGCCACGAGCTGTTCGAGCACAGGAGCGCCGAGGTCGAGGCTGAGACGCGTGGACGCCATCGAATCGATGCGGTGGGCAGGGATGCGCATCCACCCCACGCGCAGGCCGCCCCAGAAGATCTTGCTGGTGCTGCCGGCCGTGATCGAATCGGGCACGAAGGCCGCCATCGGCGTCGGTGTGGGATCACCGTCGAGGCCGAGCTCGACCAGGGACTCGTCGAAGATGGGCACCATGGCATTGCGCCTGAGCATGGCCCCGAGTTCGGGTCGCTGCTCCTCGGTCAGGAGTGCTCCGGTGGGGTTATGGAAGTCGGGGATGAGGTAGGCCGAACGCACACGCGTCTGGCGTGCGATGTGATCCATGGCGTCGATGTCCCAGTGATGCCCCTCGTCTCCCAGCTCGAGAGGATAGGGAATCAGGGAGGCACCGGCGCCTTCCAAGGTCGCGATCGCATTCGGATAGGTCGGGCTTTCGATGAGCACCCGGCCCCGGCCCTCGTTGAGTGCGCGCACGGCGATGGACACGGCTCCAAAGGCTCCCGACGTGATGAGGATCTGATCGGGATCGGTGCGGACACCGCGGGCCGTGTATCTCTCAGCGATCAGCTCCTTGAGCACGGGCAGCCCCGAGGGGTAGTAGCCGGTCCCGGGCAGATAGGCGTGGACCTGTGCGACCGCACGTTCATAGGCGCCCAGCAGCCAGGGCGGCGCCACCGAGGCGGTGCAGGTGAGATCGATCTCCGCCTCGTTCGCACCCGCCGGGGTCAGGAGATGATCGATGCGCCCGCCGGGCACCTCCGGCAGCTGAACCACGCTTCCGGAGCCGCGCCGGGTGAGGACGAAGCCCTGTTCACGCAGCTTCGCGAAGGCACGGGTGGTCGTCGTCCGAGACAGACCGGTCGCGGCGGCGACCTCCCGTTCACTGGGCAGCCTGGCTCCGACCGGGATGCGGCCATCGCCGATGGCACGGGAGATCCCAGCCGTCAGCGAATCGTAGGCCGGCCCGGGCCACGGACCGGTGCCGATGATGCCTGCCAACCGGGTTCCGCTCATCACTGGTGCGCTCATGGCAGCCTCGCTGTGTCGACGACTCATCCACCGTGTCGATGGTGATATGACCACTTTCTTCCAATTGGATCTTTTTTACAAAGCCAGTTAGGGACATGATGGTGGTATCAGCCAGATCGAACCGGAAAGACCTACGATGTCATCGACACCCGTGCCGAAGCGCGAACTCGCGAATATCGGCCCCATCCAGCAGCTCAAGAGCGGCCGACTCCCCCGCCGACTGCCGCAGCTGCTTTTCGGCCTCTACCTCTACGGTGCGTCGATGGCTATGATCGTGACGTCCGGGCTGGGCATGATGCCCTGGGACGTCCTCCACTCGGGCATCATCAAGCACCTGCCGCTGACATTCGGGACCATCGTCACGATCACCTCGTTCCTCGTCCTGCTCATCTGGATCCCGCTCAAGCAGCAGCCCGGGCTCGGGACGGTGCTCAACGCGCTCCTCATCGGACCGTCCCTCGACCTCACACGACTGTTCCTGCCCCAGCCCGAGGAGCTGGGGTGGAACATCGGGCTCCTCCTCGGCGGCATCGTCCTCAACGGAGTCGCCTCGGCGATGTACATCGGCTCACAGTTCGGCCCCGGCCCCCGCGACGGCCTCATGACAGGGCTGTCACGGGTCACCGGCAGATCGATCCGACTGGTGCGCACCCTCATCGAAGTCAGCGTGGTCATCGTGGGCTGGCTGCTCGGCGGCGTCTTCGGCATCGGCACCGCACTCTATGCCGTGGGCATCGGACCGATCACACAGTTCCTCCTGCCCACCTTCACCGTCGAACTCAAGCCCCGACGCCGGGCCTGAGGCTGACGCTGGGCCTGCAGGACGCAGCTGGGTCCATCACTCCATGGTGTCGAGAATATCGACGAGGTCCTCGAAGGTCGTGAGCGGGTTGACGATGGCGAACCGTGCGTTGGGGCGTCCCTGATGCGAGCTGGGCACGACGAATGCCCGCTGGTCCTCGAGCAGTCGGTCCGACCACTGCTGATAGTCCTCACGGCCCCACCCGTCGCGTTCGAAGACGACGACCGAGAGCTCGGGCTCACGGACGAGCCTGAGGTTCGGGCGCTTCTTGACCTCGGACCCGATCTGCATCGCCAGTTCGATCGAGTGGCCGATGGCCTCGCGGTAGGTCTCGGCTCCATAGCTGGCCAGTGAATACCACAGGGGCAGTCCGCGCGGACGGCGGGTGAGCTGAATGGCGTAGTCCGAGGGGCTCCACTCCTGTGACTCGGTGAGCGTGTCCAGGTATTCGGCGCGTTGGGTGTGCGCTCGCCGTCCCAGAGTGGGATCGCGGTAGATGAGCGCACATGCATCAAATGGTGCGAACAACCACTTGTGCGGATCGACGATGACCGAGTCTGCCGACTCGACCCCGGCGAACTTGTGTCGTGCCAGGGGTGAGAGCATGGCGGCCAGCCCATAGGCACCGTCGATGTGGAGCCAGAAGTCGAACTCGTCCTTGAGCGCGGCGATGCCGGCGATGTCGTCGATGGTGCCGAAGTTCGTCGTTCCCGAGGTCGCGACCACGGCGATGACCGCTTCACCATGTTCTTCGAGGGCGGCCCGGACGCCCTCGGGCCGCAGTATCCCGTCGTCGCCGGTGGCCACGGGCGCCACATCGACGTCCATCACGGCGGCCGCCGAGGCGACCGAGGAGTGTGCTTCGGCACTGCACACGATGACCCAACGTCCCGGCTTCTCGTCGCCGAGCTGGGCCTTGCGCGCATCACGTGCCGCAACGAGGGCCGAGAGGTTGCCGATCGTGCCGCCTTGGACGAAGACTCCGCCGGCGTTCTCTGGGAGCCCGAACTCACCGGCCAGCCATGTCAGGACCTCGTTCTCCGCGTGGACGACGCCGGCCCCTTCGAGCCAGGATCCTCCGTAGAGCGCGCTGGCGGAGACGACCAGATCGAATGCCACGGCGGCCTTCGTCGGGGCACTCGGAATAAAGGACAGGTACTTCGGGTGATCGGTGGTGATGCAGGCGGGGGCGAAGATGTGCTCGAAGATCGCCAGGGCACGAGACGAGCCGACACCGTCCTCGGTGATGGTCGGACCGGCCAGTCGTTTGAGTTCCGTCTCGGTCGTCGGATGGTCGAGCGGCGTGTCGACGGCCAAGGTGCGTCGCCGTGAGTAGTCGAGAACGAGATTGACGAGGTTTCGGGTCTCGTCGGAGACGACGTGCATACGGGAATGGAGATTGTCGTTCATGGGCTCCTCCGGTGTGGGATCGGCGTGATCGGACTGTCGGTTCATCACTTCGAGAGTATCCGTTCCTTCTCTGCTCGTCGCGCTCGTCGCTCTCGTGCGGGGCCGAATGTGGCACCGCTTCGCCCATATCACGGATCGCAAGTTCTGACTCCACGCCCACGCGGCTTGCGATTCGCGCATACAGACGATAGGTTGGGGGCCATGACGGATCGCAATGGAACCGGCGCCGGCGAGCTGGGCATCACGGCGCAGCGGGCCAAAGAGGCACTGCGGAGCAGTGAACTGTCTCAGCGGCAGGTGGCCGCGAGCATCGGGATCGATGAGACCAAACTGTCGAAGTCCCTGTCAGGTCGTCGCAGATTCGGCACCGCGGAGCTGCTCGGTCTGGCCACTGCAACCGGAGTGACTGTCAGGTGGCTGCTCGGTGACGAATCACAGGTGTCGGCGACCCCTCTGCGCTTTCGATCGGGATCCGACCCGACCCGTGGGCCGGCGCCGGATTCCTCACCGCGCAGGTTCATCGTGGAGACTGCATGGGACCTGTTCGCCCGCCATGGGTACGAAACGGTGCGGATCGCCGACATCGCTGAGGCTGCCGGAGTCTCGAACGCGAGCATTCACTACTATTTCGATGGAAAGTCCGACCTCTTCGACGCGACGCTCGACTATTCGGTCAAACTCGCGTTCGATCGCCAGATCGCCTGGCTCGGCGACGTCCCCAACCCGCACCGCAGGCTCGAACGTCTGCTCGAGCTGCAGTCGCCCATCGGCCGCACTGCACGCAGCGAATGGTCCATCTGGCTCCAAACCTGGGCCAGGCTCGGCCTTGAAGACCCCTATGGCTCCGATTACCCGGCGCACTACGAACGCTGGTCGCAGACAGTGCGCGCCACCATCGAAGCCGGCCAGGCCGATGGACAGTTCCGCCCGGGCGACAGCGAGGCAATGGCCGATGAACTGACGTCCCTGCTCGACGGGCTCGGGGTCAAGGTGCTCACCGGAATCATGGATGCCGCGACTTTCCGGCGCCGTCTCTCCAGCTATCTCAAACATGCAATAGTCAACCCCAACTCTGATGAGGAGTCATCATGAATCGCAAGGTCATTCTCACCTGCGCCGTCACCGGCGCCGGCGACACGGCGAACAAGAGCGAACACGTCCCGGTCACTCCGCGAGAGATCGCCGACGATGCGATCGCCGCCGCTCGTGCCGGTGCCTCGGTCGTGCACATCCACGTGCGTGACCTCGACACCAAGCAGGGCTCCCGCGAGGTCGCCCACTACCGGGAGGTCGTGCGCCTCATCCGCGCCTCCGACGTCGACCCCGTCATCAACCTCACCGCCGGCATGGGCGGAGACCTCGTCGTCGATCCGCAGGATCCGACCACACACATGCCGGGCACGGACCTCGTCAATGCCCTCGAACGACTCCCCCACGTCGAGGAGCTGCTGCCCGAGATCTGCACCCTCGACTGCGGTTCCCTGAACTTCGGCGACGGGTCGAACATCTACGTGTCCACGCCCGACATGCTGCGCGAGGGCTCGAAGAAGATTCAGACTCTGGGCGTTCGACCCGAGCTCGAGATCTTCGACACCGGCAACCTGTGGTTCGCCAACGTGCTCGTCGAGGAAGGACTCATCGACCCCCCGCCGCTCTACCAGCTGTGCATGGGGGT
Source organism: Brevibacterium picturae (assembly GCF_030453725.1). Taxonomy (GTDB): domain Bacteria; phylum Actinomycetota; class Actinomycetes; order Actinomycetales; family Brevibacteriaceae; genus Brevibacterium; species Brevibacterium sandarakinum_A. Next base: position 47,784 of record NZ_JAKDJU010000004.1, on the reverse strand, counting down.
CCCCTATGGCGCTCCGGTCGATGCCGGGCTCCTGACGGCGATGGTGAACATGCTGCCCGCCGGTGCGCAGTTCACCTCCTTCGCCATCGGTCGCAATCAGCTGCCCTGGGTGGCCCAATCCGTGCTTGCCGGAGGTCATGCCAGGGTCGGACTCGAGGACAACCTGTACCTGGCCAAGGGAGTCAAGGCCACCAATGCTTCGCTGACTGAGCGTGCGGTCGACATCATCGAGGGCCTCGGCGCCGAGGTGGCAACACCGGACGAGGCCCGCCGGATTCTGGATCTGCGGGTGCAGACACCGATCGTGACGGGCAGCGACCTGTGAGCGCCGCTGCCTCTGATCCGTCCTACCCCGACCTCGACTCCATCACCACAGTCACCTGCATCGGAGCCGGCACTATCGGCGGAGGGTGGGCCGCCTATTTCCTCGCGCAGGGCTTCACGGTCCGGGTCTGGGACCCGGCGCCCGATGCGGCGGACAAGCTGAACCGCCTCATCGAGGCGGCCTGGCCCGCCCTGGCCGAACTCGACATGGTCGAAGGTGCGAACAAGGACGCATGGACGGTTCACACCGATCTCGCCGAAGCGGTGGCCGGTACCGGCTTCGTCCAGGAGTCGGCACCGGAGAGCCTCGAACTCAAACGCAGCCTCCTGGCGAGCATCGATGCTGTGTGTGACGAACACGTGGTCATCGGCTCCTCCACCTCGGGTTACAGCATGACCGAGATGGCCCTGGACGCTGCTCACCCGGAGCGACTCGTCGTCGGTCACCCGTTCAACCCGCCGTATCTCATTCCCCTGGTCGAAGTCGTCGGCGGAGAATCCACCGCAGCCTCGGCCGTCGATTGGGCCGCGGACTTCTACACCCGCATCGGCAAGTCCGTGATCAGGATGGATCACGAAGTCCCCGGTTTCATCGCCAACCGCCTCCAAGAGGCGCAATGGCGAGAAGCCCTGCACATGATCGACCACGGTGAGGCGACGGTGGAGCAGATCGACCGTTCCATCACCGACGGTCCCGGTCTGCGCTGGCCGTTCCAGGGCCCGATGCTCACTTTCCACCTGGCGGGCGGTGAAGGGGGGATGGCACATATGCTCGACCACTTCGGTCCCTCTCTGAAATCCCCCTGGACCCGGTTGGACGCCCCGGAGCTCACCCCGAAGCTGCGCGACGACGTCGTGGCCGGCTGTGATGTCGCGGCAGGAGACAAGTCGATTCCCGACCTCGTCGCCCACCGAGACGCGGGCATCATCGCATTGCGCAGGCTCACCGCCGGTCTCGACGGTGCACATGGAGCGGCACTGCAGCCCACCTCGGCGGAGGGCACCAGGGCAGAACCCGAACGACCGGCACCGATCGAACTCGACCCCTACCGGACCGAGGTCGCCTCAGAGTGGATTGACTACAACGGCCACATGTCGGAGGCCTTCTACGTCCTGGTCTTCGGTTTCGCCACGAACCAGGTGATGGATCAGATCGGACTCGACAAGGCCCATCGCGAGGCGAACTGCACCTCGCTCTACACGGTCGAATCCCATATCCGTTACCTCGACGAGGTCTCGCTGGGTGCTCATTTGGAGGTCGGTGCGAAACTCGTGTCCGCCGGACCCAAGAAACTGCATCTGGCCTATGAAATGCGAGTCGGAGGGCAGCTCGTCGCCACAGAAGAGATCATCGGGCTGCATGTGAACCAAGAGCAGGGCTCGACTGCTCCGTTCTCCGACGAGGTGATGGAACGCATCGGGCGGATTCGGCGCGAGTCTCCCGAGTGGGTCGGTCGAGCACTGGGTTGAGTCCGACACAGGCTGCGTCGGGGATCCGTCAGGATTCGAGAAGCCACCCGTCCGGGCGGAGGCTATTCTGGTGACCATGAGCACAAGCAAGAGCACCCCAACGGTCATCGAATTCTCCACGCAGCTTGCGGTCATCAACGACAGGCCGATCCTGCGCCTGCCCGCCGATGCCAGTGCGAAGCTGCCCTCCCGCGGTCAGGTCGCCGCCCAAGGGACGGTGGGCGGCGTCGAATTCACGACGGTGATCGAACCCGACGGCATGCGCGGGCACTGGATCAATGTCAGCCAGCAACTCTCCGCTGCTCTGGATGCGGAGGAGGCCGACACCGTGGACGTGTCGGTGACTCCGACGAAGGATTGGCCGGAGACATCGATTCCCGATGATTTCGGCGCTGCGCTCGAGGACGCACCCGAGCTCACCGAGGTCTGGGCGGGCCTGACGCCGATGGCGCGGTGGGAGTGGGTGCGGTGGATCCAGGCGGCGAAGAACGCAGAGACTCGAGCCCGGCGTGTGGAGGTTGCGATCTCGAAGCTGGAGTCGGGGAAGCGTCGACCCTGCTGCTTCGATCTGGCCTCCTGCACCGATCCTGAGCTTGCGAAGAGCGGGAAGCTCCTCGGCATCTCCTGACACCCGACTGTGCTCGGTACCAGCAGCAGCCCCACCCACGGCGGTCGGACTCAGGCCACGATCGGCGGGATGATTCGGACCCAGGAGATCGAGAACCGGTAACGGTCGACGCCGAGTGCGGACAGGAGTGCTGCATCTTCGGCGCTGCGGTGATAGCTGTCGGACCCGGGGTCGGCGCTGCTGCCGTCGATGACGTTGCTGGGATCATCCACGAAGTCGTCCCAGATGGAGCGTCCGCGTTCGTCCACCCTCCGTGCTCCCACGATCTGGAAGGCAGCGGTCGCGGCAGACAAGCGCAGACCACGCACAGTACGCAATGCCCGTGGGCCCACAATCGATGCCCCTGCCGTTATCAGAATATGCCACGGACAGGGCCTTGCCGCAAGGCCCTGGTCGGGGTGAACAATGGTGCTTTCACTGTTCCGATCGTCTGTTCCGACCATGGAGTCCCCTTGCCTGACACCACTTTTGATCTGCCCTCCCGGCTCTGGGCCAAGACCGACCCGAATCTCATCGCCGACGACGACCGCCACTTCGCCGCCATCGCCGCACGGCTGGACCGTGAACTCGCCGCAATCGACTCTCGGCTCGACCAGCTGCGGCGCTCGCCGGGAGGATCAGGCGAGGCCGCGCTCGAGCGTGATAGTGCCATCCACAGGCTGACCTCCGAACTGACTCTGCTGCGTCGTTTCGGCCTCGACATGTGCCTGGGCCGAATGATCTTCGCCGACTCGGGTGAGATCGTCTACATCGGCCGAATGGGACTGCGCGACGATTATGGAGACACCCTGCTCATCGATTGGCGGGCTCCCCTGGCCGAGCCGTTCTTCGCCGCCACACTCGCTTCTCCCATGGGCTTGTCCTCACGTCGCCGCTATCGCTGGTCGAACGGTCGGATCACGGACTACTGGGACGAGGGATTCACCTCGGCGACGGTCGACGACACCACGTCCCTGGACGACCAGGCCGCGTTCATCGCCTCTCTGGGCACGAGCCGTTCGGAGAAGATGCATGATGTTCTCTCCACCATCCAAGCCGACCAGGACTCGATCATCCGAGCTCCTGCCACCGGGCCGCTGGTCGTCGACGGCGGGCCGGGCACCGGCAAGACCGTGGTCGCCCTGCATCGTGCCGCCTACCTCCTCTATTCCGAGCCTCGCATCTCCAGCGGTGGAGGGCTGCTCTTCGTCGGCCCCAACCCGGCATTTCTGTCCTATGTCGATGACGTGCTGCCCCGTCTCGGCGAGGACGGTGTCCGACTGTGCACGCTCGATGATCTGGTTCCGGAGACCGCCACCGAAATCGAGGACGAGGACAGCGCTCGCCTCCAGGGAATCCTAGAGCCCGACGCAGTGATCGCACGAGCAGTGAGCATCTACGAAGAACCGCCGACAGCGCCCGTCGCCGTCGACACCTTGTGGGGCGAAATCATGGTCGGGCCGAGAGAATGGTCGGCCGCATTCGCCTCGGTCGACTCCGACGTCGAGCACAACACGGCGCGCGACCAGGTCTGGGACGAACTGCTGGGAATCCTCACGGAGATCGTCATCGACGCCGTCGAGGACGCGGAACCGGACGAGGTCCGCCGCTTCCTCAGTCAGGATCCCGAGCTGCGAGGCAACCTCACTGCCGCCTGGCCAATCCTTGACCCCTCGGACATTGTGGGAGACCTGTTCAGCGTCCCCGCCTACCTGTCTTTGGCGGCACCGAACCTGAGCGAAGCCGAGGTGGCGTGTCTACAGCGCGCCGAGGCCAGGGCGTGGACGCAATCCGATGTCCCGCTCCTCGACGCGGCCAGACGCCGCATCGGCGACCCGACCGATCTGAAAACGAGACGGCGTTCCGAGTCGGAAGCCGCTGCGCAACAGGATCGCATGGCCGACGTCATCGAGGATCTCATCGCCGCTGATGACAGCGAACTGATGCCCATGACGATGCTCAGGGGTGATGATATGACCGGTGCACTGGACGATCCGACCGGACGGGAGGCAGTCGCACCTGACCGTCTGGCCGGACCGTTCGGCCACATCATCGTCGACGAGGCGCAGGAACTCACCGACTCTCTGTGGCATATGCTCTTCGCCCGGTGCCCGTCGCGGAGCGTCACCATCGTCGGTGACCGGGCGCAGTCCCGGCATGGGTTCGCCCAGACCTGGGACGAACGGCTGCACGACTTCCATCTCGACATCACCCAGGTTCACCTGAGCATCAACTACCGCACCCCCGCCGAGGTGATGGCCGAGGCGGAGCCGGTGATCCGCAGCGTGCTCCCCCACGCCAATGTTCCCCAATCCGTCCGAGAATCGGGGGCTCCGGTCGCACATTCCTCGGTGAACGAGGTCCCCTCGTTGGTCAATGCCTGGCTGGCCGACCACGACGAGGGAATCGTGTGCGTGATCACCGTGTCACCGGACTCGTGGAGTCTCACAGCGAGTGATCGGGTCAGGGTCCTGGCCCCGGCTGCGGTCAAGGGACTCGAGTTCGACCTGGTGATCCTCGTTGACCCGGAGAGCTTCGGCACCGGCGTGCAAGCCGGGGTGGACCGCTATGTGTCGATGACCCGCGCCACCGCGGAGCTGGTCATCGCGACGGGCAAGTCGTCAGCGTGAGGCTCCGGACCGATCGTCGGCGATGTTCCACGACATCCACACGAGTGGGACCTGCAGCGGCAGACGCGCCAGGGCGATGGCGCGGGCTCGCGGTCTGCGCCAGTGCTTCTGCACCGTGTAGATGTTGGCAGGGTAGACCGCGATCATGAGTGCCGTGGCGGCAAGGCCGCCGAGTCGGCGTGTGGGTGGCAGCGCGAGCAGAGTCGCGCATCCGAGTTCGGCGGCACCACTGGCGTAGGTGAGGAATCGTGGATCGCCCAGTCGGGGCGGAACGATCGAGTCGAAGGTCTGTGGTCGGAGGAAGTGAGTGATACCGGCGGCACCCAGAAGACCAGTCATGGTCAATGTCTGCCAGTTCATGTCGAAATCACCTCTGTGGAGCTTAGGGGAATCGAACCCCTGACCTTTTCATTGCGAACGAAACGCTCTACCAACTGAGCTAAAGCCCCTTCCCTCATCACTTTACGCCGAAGGTCCCGTGCTGCACAAAACGGTGCCCCACCAGCGCGAGCCCTTCAACGTGATCGGTTGACTCTCCGGGAGAGCCGGTACAAGGTGGAAGAAATCTCCTCGCGAAAGGACAGGCAATGGCCCAGGAGTTCGGAACTGTCATCATCGGCACCGGAATCGGCGGCGGAACCGCAGTCGAGGCTCTGCGAGACGGCGGCTACACTGCATCGATCGCTCTCATCGGTGCCGATCCGGCAGCGCCCTATTACCGTCCTGATCTGTCCAAGAAGGTCATGCTCGAAGGTTCCGATCCCGAAGAGTCGGCACTGCGCGGTGAGGACTGGTATCCCGCCCACGATGTGACCACATTCTTCGGCACCGGCGTGACCGAACTGGACCCGAAGAGGCAGAGCATCACTCTCGACGATGGAGAGACCATTTCCTACGGACAGGTCATCCTGGCCACCGGGTCCACTCCGCGAACCTTGGACGTGGCGGGGGCTGATCTGGGCAATATCCACACCCTTCGCGATGCCGGTGATGCTGTTGCCATCCGTTCGCAGTTCGGCCAGGGCAACAAGGTCGTCATCATCGGCGGCGGCTGGATCGGGCTCGAAGTCGCGGCGGCGGCCCAGAACGCCGGCTGTGATGTCACGGTCGTCCTGCGGTCGTCTCCCCCGCTGAAGTCTGTTCTCGGAACGGAAATCGGTCAGCACTTCGAAGACCTGCACCGGGCCAACGGGGTCGAGTTCGTCACCGATGCGGATACGACCGGATTCTCCGGAACGAAGGCCGTCGAATCCGTGACGACCAGTGCCGGAGACCTGCCTGCCGATCTCGTCGTCGTGGGAATCGGTGCGGACCCCACCATCGACCTTGCCGTTTCCGCCGGTCTGGACACCGATGACGGCGTCATCGTCGATGCGCACATGCGCTCGAGCGACCCCAATATCCTCGCCATCGGCGACATCGCCGCAGCCCAGAACACCCTGCTCAACCAGCGATTGCGTGTCGAACACTGGGACAATGCCGTGCGCCAAGCCGAAGTCGCAGCAACAACCATCACCGGTGGGGACAGGGAATACGACTGGGAACCCTACTTCTACACCGACCAGTACGATCTCGGCATGGAGTACGTCGGCCACGGCCTCAGTGACGACGACGTCGTCATCCGCGGCGACAAGGCGAGCGGCGAATTCATCGTGTTCTGGACACGCGGCGGAACAGTCACCGCGGCGATGAACGTCAACATCTGGGACGTCGGGGACGAACTGCGCGCACTCATCGGCACGAGCGTGTCCGCCGCACGCCTGCAGGATGAGTCCATCGAACTCACGGAACTCTGAGTTCTGCTCCACCCGTCATGGAGTCACTGTTCGCCGACGAGGCCTTCGACCGCCGTCCCCGTGTCATCGCACCGGGGGCGGTCTGGCTCCCCAGATTCCTCGACGAGGCGGCACAAGCCTGGATCATCAGGCAGTACGCGAAATGGCAGTCGGGACCGGTGCCGGCACATGCGACGTCAATCGCGGGGCATCCGATGAGTGTGAGCACCATCGGCCTCGGCTGGCATTGGCAGCCGGGCCGCTACGACCGCCACGCTCGCGATGTCAATGGCGAGCGAGTGCTCTCGTTTCCGGACTGGATGACTCGCCTGGGTCGCCAGGTCGTCTCCTCTGCCGCCGAGGTGGTCACCGAGGATCCAGACTTCCCCGAAGCCGCCCCGAGTCTGTGGGGTCTCGTGCCCGAGGCCTACTGCCCCGACGTGGCACTGGTCAACTACTACGACGCCCGGGCGAAGATGGGCATGCACCAGGACAAGGACGAGTTCGATCCGGCTCCCGTCGTGTCACTCTCCCTGGGTGACACATGTGTCTTCCGCTTCGGCAACACCGTCAACCGCAACAGGCCCTTTGAGGACATTCGCCTGGCCTCAGGCGATGCCTTCGTCTTCGGTGGGCCCGCCCGCTTTGCCTATCACGGGGTGACGAAGATCCATGAGGCCACGGCACCGGAGCACGGGCGACTGGACCACCTCGGCGGGGGCAGGATCAACATCACGATGCGCACCACCGGCAGGGATTAGCTCCTGTCTGGGGTCTCCTCGGGCTCCTCCGGTGCATCGGGGTCCTCGTCGACGACTTCTGCCGGCGGCGACGCCAGCCGATTGGGCACGGTCTTGCGGTAGACGGGCTGTCCGGACAGAACGCTGGCACGCGCGAGCGTGTTGCTGCCCACGGACGAGACGATGATCAGGCACGCCACAGCCACGACGGCCATGAGCAGTGAGCCCCACCTGAATCCCTCCGCATGGAGGTCATAGACGTAGGCTGCCGCCACGATCAGAGGCATTCCGAGGCCGGTGGCCGGTGAGAAGACATTGATCCGGGACAGTGCATCACGAACGCGGAACATTGCGATCGCGGAGAACAGCATGAGCAGAGACCCGACGATTCCGAAGACACCGACCAGGGTGATCGCCACAGCATCATTCATCAACGCAACCCCCTGGTGAGGATCCTCGACAGTGCGATGGTGGCGAGAATGCCGACCATGGACGACAGGAAGATCGCGTCGAGGACGATCGACGAGGACACGATGATTCCGAACATCGTGAGCATGGCGATGGCGGAGAAGTACATGAGATCGCTGACGATCGCCCGCGACCCCAGGTCCTTGGCCGTGAGGACTCGCACCAGACCCACGATGACGGCCGCGGCGAGGATGATGCTGCAGATGCTGACGACGATGCTCATGGGCGTCCTTCCTCCTGTTCGACCTCGATGACGGTGTTTGCGGCACCCGTGGGAGCCCGCCCCCGGGTCATCGCGAGCAGACGTGACTCCATGTCGTAGAGTCCCTCCAGCGCGGAAACCTCCGAATCTTCGAACAGGGCGTGGACGAAGAGCACCGGTGGCTGTGTGGAGGTGCCTGCGGCGATGGCCGCAACGAGTGTGCCGGGTGTGATCGTGATCGACGAGGCGAACAGGGTCACCTCGAGGTCGGTGACGCACCTCAGCGGGACCTCGACGATCATCGGCTGAGCGTACAGCCTGCCCGGCAGGAACAGACGGGACACGACCGTGGCCGATCCGGTGACGATCGCCCACCAGATATAGGCGAGGTAGGAGATGCCGTGGATGAGGCGCATCATGGCGTCGTCACCGCCTCGATGTAGGCGCCGTGGTCGAGCAGCCCGGCTGCGGCGCGGGCGGTGATGTCGAGCAGCGGCTCCGGGTAGGCGAAGATGGCCACGGACACTCCGATCATGATGGTTCCCGGAATGAGCAGTCGTGACGGAATCCGGACGCTCTGTGGAATGGACTCAGCCGGGGCGCGGCCGGTCTCAGCCGAATCGGGCCGGTAGGACTGCATCGGCGGCCCCCAGAAGGTGTTGCGCCACATGCGCTGAAGGGCGAGCAGACTGATGAGGGCGCCGATCACGATCGCCGCGACCAGCCACCAGCCCAGCGTGTCTCCGCTGCCGGTGGCGGCCGTGATCAATCCGACCTTTCCCCATAGCCCGGAGGTCGGTGGGAGGCCGATGAGTGAGAACAGGCCGAGGATCATCAGGATCGTCGCCCACCTCTCTCGGCCGGCCAGCCCGGTCAGCTTCTTGAACGAGCCGCTGCCGTAGGTCTGTTCGACCGCTCCCATGATGAGCAGAAGGCCCGACATCGTGATCATGTGGTGGACCATGTAGAAGGCGCCGGCGCCCAATGCCGTCGAGGTCAGGAGCACCACACCGAGCAGAATGTGTCCGATGCCGCTCGTCATCTGGAAGGCGAGGACGTTGCGGACCCTGTTCTGCCCGATTCCGGACAGAGAACCGATGAGGATGCTGGCGATGGCGATGATGACGATGACGTTGACCCAGGCAGCAGGTTCGCCGTACATCGTGGTGTAGATCCGGTAGATCGCGTAGAGGGCGACCTTCGAGTGGAGGCTCGAGAACAACGCCATCATACCCGCCGAGGTATTCGGATAGCTGCGGACCAGCCAACCGTGGAACGGTGCGCCTCCGGCCTTGATGATCAAGGCGAAGAGGACGACGCCGATGGCCAGCGCTCCCTGCCCGGTCGGTGCTCCCATCTGGGCCAGGATCGCAATGTTCACGGTGCCGGCGGAACCGTACACGAAGCCGACACCGATGAGCAGAATCGTCGAGGTCAGCAGGTTGACCATGACATACATGCGACCCACGCCGAGGCGGCGCCAGGTTCCGGTCACCGCGATGAGCGCGTAGGCCGGCAGCACCATAACCTCGATGAAGACGAAGAAGTTGAAGAGATCCCCTGTCAGCAGTGCACCGTAGACACCGGTGAGCATCATCAGGATCAGGGCGGGAACGAAACGGTACTGGTCCTCACCGGTCGTGATCAGGAAGATGCAGCTCACGACAGCTGTGAGGGAGGTCAGGACCAGCATCAGGGCGGTGAAAGTGTCGGAGACGAAGGGGATCGCCAGCCCGGGGACGTAGCCGCCGACGGAGTGGGCGAGAACCGGCTGCTGTTGGTGGACGAAGAGCAGCACGATGCCGGAGATGCCGACGAAGCTCGGGGCCGCCAGCAGCAGGATGCGGTCGACGGTGCGGGAGGTGATGAGCACGCTCAGGGCTGATGCCAGGAGCGGCACACCGATGAGCAGGAGCAGGAATGCCGGATTCATGATTCGCGTTCCTCCCCTGTCTCAGGGGCTCGTTTCTGATCGTCGTCGTGGCCGAGCACGGACAGGGCGAGCATGAAGATCGTCACCGCCAGGGTGATGACGATGGCGGTGAGCACGAAGGCCTGCGGCAGCGGGTCGGCAGCGAGGCTCTGGTCACCGCGATTGCTCAGGGGTTCGACCCGCCAGGCGCTGACTCCTGCGGAGAGCAGGATGAAGTTCGCAGCATGGGAGATGAGCGTGAGTCCGAAGACGCCTCGGACCATGGACCGCTGCATCATCAGATACACGCCGCCCGCGGTGAGCACTCCGATCGTGAGGGCAAGAATCATTTCGCACCCTCCTGTGCATCTGTTCGCGACTGCTCCGGTTCATTGCCTCTCGACCGCTCGATGGGAGCATCGCCGTGAAGGATATGGGTCGATGATGCCCTCACCTTCGCATCCGGGTCGCCGGCCTTCGACCGGCGGTCGCGAGACGGTCGTTCCCCTCTGATCGCGTCCATCGGTCCGCTCAGCTCTCCGTATATCAGCTCGTCGGCACGCTCGCGGGTGAGTTCGACGTCACGATGGATGATGCCGTTGGTGAGGACGTCATCCCCGGCGGGCGTGGCCGCCGAGTCCGAGACGCCGAGGAGGTTGAACGACAGCAGAATCAGTCCGAGCACGGCCAGGTACACTCCGAGGTCGAAGATCATCGACGTCGTGAAGTGCTGACCCAGGAAGTAGCCGTGCATCGGCTTGAGGAAGGAGCCGGCGAAGATGAGCCCGATGAAACCGGTGGCCACCGCCGTGCCGACGCCGGACCCGATCAGGTACAGCGGCGCCTTCGGCGGACCGATCGCACGGTCCTTGGCCGTCGACATGTACAGCAGTCCGATGACCGCCGAGCCGATCAGCGCGGCGATGAAGCCCCCGCCGGGTTCGTTGTGTCCGCGCCAGAAGATCACGAGTGAGGTGATCGCCAGCAATGGGCCGAGCACCTTGATCATGAGTTTGGGCGGTATCACATTGGGCCATGCCTCATGGACGGCTCGATAGGCGGTCGAGCCGCGGGGCCGGATCGAGACCCAGGCCCGCCGCGGCGGTTCGGGAATGTTCTCTGCGGGCGGATCGATGAACTTGTCCTTGACCGTCGACATCACGGCGACGATCGCGATTCCGGCCATGCCGAGGACGGTGAGCTCTCCGAGTGTATCCAAGGCGCGGAATTCGACGAGGATGGTGTTGACGATGTTGTTTCCGCCGCTGATGTCGGGGGCGTTGTCAATGTAGTACAGACCGAGGTCGGACCGTTCTCGACGTCCGTTCAGAGCCAGGGTCAGAACTGTGGCAGCGAGACCCACGATGATCGCGAAGATCGCCCGTGCGCCCTGCAGCCGCTTCGGAAACTTCCAGAACGAACGAGGAAGCTTCTGCAGCACGAGCATGATGACGATGATCGTCATCGCTTCGACCAACAGTTGGGTGAGAGTCACGTCCGGAGCCCCGAGAGCCAGAATCTGCACCGTGGCGAGGATACCGATGCCCGAGAGTGCAACCACGGTGGTCAGACGGGAGTGCGAGGTGCAGACGACCAGGACGGCCGTGGTGATGAGAACGAGGAGAACGATGTCGATGGGCCGCCACAGCCCTTCCTGCAGCGGTGGCAGCTCCGGGTAGATGACCGGCACGGCGGAGAAGGCGAGAAGGGCGAGACCGCCCAGCGACATTGCCAGGTAAGGTCCGGAATTCATCGGTTTGACGAAGACGCCCAAGCCTCTTCCGGCCCGACGCAGTGCCCAGGTGAGACCGCTGATGACGTCGGCACCGTCGAAGCCGAGTGTGGCTCGGTGGAAGAACGCGAAGACGCGCGAGCGGTTGACGATGATGATCACCCCGATCACGATGATCAGCACCGAGGCGATGAGCTCCGCATTCAGGCCGTGCCACAGCGCAAGGTGGACCGGCTCGGTTGACTCGAGGAGGGCGGCACGGACAGCTTGACTGATGGGGTTGTCGAAGGCGAACAGTACGAAGCTCAGCGGAATCGAAGCGAGGATCGGCACGGCCGCAGCCACGAGCATGACAGGAGACCCGTGCCCCAGTCTCGCCCGCTCCACGTGCTTGCCGTCGATGAACGCTCCCCACACAGTCTTGGCACAGTAGGCGAAGGTGAGCACCGAAGCACCGACGGCCACCAGCAGCGCCGCCCAGCCCGTCCAGGCCGCCCCGGGAGTGTCGCCGAAAGCAGTGAAGAGCGCTTCCTTCGAGACGAAGCCGAGCAGCGGAGGTATGCCTGACATCGAGGCGCAGCCGACGATCATCACGATGAAGGACGCCGGTGCTGCGCGCATCAGTTGTGGGATCCGGGTCAGTTCGCGGGTTCCGGTGAGGTGGTCGACGACGCCGACCATCATGAACAGGCCCGACTTGAACAGTGCATGGGCGATGATGTGGAGGGTGGCGCCGGCGATCGCTGCTTCCGAACCGATGCCGATCACCGCGGTGATGAGACCCAGCTGCGAGACCGTGGAATAGGCCATCAGCTTCTTGACGTCGTATTGGTTGAGAGCGAACCAACCGCCGATGCAGGCGGTGGTGAGACCCGCGACGATGAGCAATGTGTTCCATGCCGGGGTGGCGTGGAAGGCGGGTGAGAAGCGCAGCAGGAGGAAGATGCCGGCCTTGACAACCGCGGCCGCATGCAGATAGGCCGATACCGGAGTGGCCGCGGCCATGGCGTCGGGCAGCCAGGAGTGGAAGGGGAACTGAGCCGATTTGGTCATCGCCGCGACCGCAATGAGGATCGCGACGAGCGTCGTCACCGGCGCTTGGCCCGACCAGGCCGGCGAACTCAGTGCCTCGTGGACGTTCGTGGTGCCGGTCACGGCGATGATGACACCGGTAGCCACCAGCAGAGACAGTCCGCCGAGGAAGGTGATGAGCATGGTGCGCAGCGAGGGCCCTTGGGCAGGCGAGCCGGAGCGGGCGATGAGGAAGAAGGAGGCCAGGGATGTCAGCTCCCAGCAGACGAACAGCACCAGGAGGTCGTTGCTGAGGACGAGCATCACCATCGAGAAGGTGAAGATCACCATCAGCCAGTAGAAGCTCGTGTTCCGCCCGCGGGACAGGTACGCCGTCGAATAGACGAAGACGATTGCGCCGATGATCAGGGCGATGTAGGTGAAGATGACCCCGATGCCGTCGGCGCGCAGGGCCAGCTCGACTCCGAGGGTGGGAATCCACTCGTAGGTCACTTCCGGGGTGGCCCCGGTCATCACCTCGGCGGCGGTGGGGGTGAATATGCCGGCGATGCCGAGGTAGGCGACTGCCAGGAGCCATCCGCTGGCTCGGCCCAGCCAGCGAGTGATGATGGGCGTGACGATGATGAGGGCGCCGAGAGCGACAACCGTTAGGATCATGATCGAGGCCTCAGGGCCCCGGACGCAGGTGATGCTTCCTTCACTCACTGACCCTTCGTCACAATGAACGCAGTCTGACCGGTCGTCACAATGAACGCGGTCTCGATCAGACGCAGACTTACAGATGACCAGACTATCGACTCGGAGTTCCATGAGCAAAAGCACAAGCAGCCCTCAGACGAGCGAAACGATCCGTGTCTTCTTCGATGCCCGCTTCACCCGGACGACCCATCATGATGGCATCTCCCGCTACGGTTCGTGCCTGCTGGAGGCCCTGCTCGGCGCCGTGGAGGGAACCCGGATCGAGGTCACGGCCATCATCAGCGATGAAGCGCAGCTCGGGCTCCTCCCGGACTGTCGGTGGATCAAGCTCAATTCGCCCACCTCCCCACGGGAGGTGTTCATCGCGAGGAAGCTCAACGCCCTCGGTGCCGATGTGGTCTTCTCCACCATGCAGGTGATGGGATCGACGGGACGCAGCTACGGTCTCATCCTCACCGTCCACGACCTCATCTACTACTCGCATCCCCTCCCCCCGGCCGATCTCCCGACGGCTGTTCGGCTGCTGTGGCGGGCCTATCACCTCAGCTTCGCCCCCCAGCGCCTGCTGCTGGGCCGTGCCGATGCGATCGCGGCAGTAAGTGAGACGACGAAGGCGCTCATCGCCGATCATCGTCTGTCGTCGAAGCCGGTGACCGTGGTGTCCAATGCCGCCGAGGTTGCTGTGGCCGGAGTCCGCCCCGTGAACAGGCATGACGCACGGTCGATCGTGTACATGGGATCGTTCCTGCCGTACAAGAACGTCGAAACCCTCATCCGCTCGCTGCAGCATCTGCCGGGATGGACCCTGCACGTCGCCAGTCGCATCGACGGCAGACGGGAAGCCGCGCTGCGTGCGCTGATCCCCGACCGGGCGAAGGTGATCTTCCACCGTGGCGTGACCGACGAGGAGTATGCGGATCTGCTCGAGGGCGCGACCGCTCTCGTCACGGCCTCTCAGGAGGAGGGGTTCGGGTTGCCTGTCATCGAGGCGATGGCCCAAGGTGTGCCGGTGGCGATCTCGGACATTCCGATCTTCCACGAGATCGCCGCGGACGCCGCCGTGTACTTCGACCCCGATGACGCTGCTGCCGTGGCGGCTGCGATCGACCGCCTCACCGATGCCGAACTGTGGTCCGAAGCCTCGGCGGCAGGGCAGAGGCAGGCAGAGTCCTTCGACTGGGACTCATCGGCTCAGGCTCTGGTGGGCATGATCCGCTCGGTTCACGCTCTACGACAGTGAGCACCGCCGGTCTGCGGGCATCGGCCACCGCCTTGCGGGCATCGGACCGCGGCCTGCGGAGCGCAGAGCGAGCGTCAGGAGCTCATTACGCGCGTCAGGAGGGGACTGTCCCCCAGCTGCGGAGGACCCAATTGCTTCCGGTGAAGCCGAATTCGCCATGCCCGCAGTTGCCCAGGACGGCCAGCCGCCCGGGGCCGTCCATGCCCAGCAGCAGTTCTGCGGCTGCCCGCAGGACAGCACCATGAGCGACGATGGCAATGGTCTCAGCCTCTGAGTGTTCGACGATGTCGGTGATCGCCGAGGCGACGCGTCGGCCCGATTCGGAGCGGGATTCGCCTCCGGGCGGGGTCATATCGGCACCGCTGAGCCACTGTTCGAGTTCGTGGGGCCAGGAGGCGCTGATCTCGTCACGGGTGCAACCCTCCCACTGTCCGAAGGCAGTTTCACGCAGACGCTCATCCCGTGTGACGTCGACGGTGAGCAGTGAGGCCAGTTCGTCGGCCGTGTCGGCGGCCCGTGAGAGGTCGGAGGACACGATGCATTCGGGGCGGAGCTCGCTGAGATAGCTTGCTGCCTGTGCGGCCTGAGTCCGGCCCACCTCATTGAGCGGGATGTCGGACTGACCTTGGAACCGGCGCTCGACGTTGTAGTCGGTCTGACCATGGCGCCAGAAGATCACAGTCCTGGTCATTGGGCGTCGTCGGCGCCTGAATGTTCCGGCAACTCCAGGTCGATGACCGGGCAGTCCTTCCACAGGCGTTCGAGCGCGTAGTACTCGCGCTGCTCGTGCGAGAAGACGTGGACGACGATGTCGCCGAAGTCGAGGAGAACCCAATCGCCGCTCCCCCGACCCTCACGACGCAGCGGCGTGTGACCATAGGTCGTCTGCAGGGCTTCTTCGACAGCATCGACGATTGATCCGATCTGCCGATCGTTTTCCGCGGAGATGATCAGGAAGGCATCAGTGATGTAGAGAGTGGCACTCACATCAAGGGCCACCTGATCGGTGCCGAGCTTCTCATCGGCCGCGCGCGCGGCGGTCCTCAGCATTTGGGTTGATTCAGCGATCTCGCTCACTAGAGCCTTTCAGATGATTACAGCAACATGACCAGTGCAATGACGATGAGTGCGACTGCGAAGAGCGCAGCGACACCCAACACTACATAGGGTACTTTGGATGGTTCTTCGCCAACAAGGATCCGACCGTCGTGACCGGTGACCTCGCTGGCGCGAATGCGAGTCCCCGGAGGGTTCTCGGTTTCTTCGTCCTCATAGTCAGGATTGGGCAGCGCCCAGGCCTCCGGCACAGTCTCCATGGGACGAGTCTCCGGGTTGGCGGCAAGAGCGCGCGCCGCATCGTCGGACGTGGAACCGGCGCCCCCACCCCCGGTTCCTTCAGCAGCGCCCGTCCCGGATGCGGAGTCGGCTTCGTCCACAGGCGCATCGGAATGGGTTGGCTCGCCGGTGGTTGCCGTCTTTTCGTCTCGGACCGCGCTGGAGTCGGGTCCGCGGCTCCGAGATTCTTCGGCAGCAGCGTCGGTGGTCGTCTCGGCACTATCGACCTCTGGAATCTGAGCCGAGGCTGCCGTGACGACCCGCACGCCCGAGCTGCTCGGCGGCTGCACGATGGGCATGCGTCGCGAGCGAGCAGTCGCGCCGCTCGCGTCGTTGAAGTCATCGTCACGTCCGTCGTCGTCGATTGCCGATGACTCCGGACCCTTCGGCTCAGCTGCCGACCGCGCCGACGGCTCTGGTGCCGACGACGGGGCGTCGTCCTGTCGCGGAGACGGGGCGTCGTCCTCTCGCGCAGTTGGGGCAGGTGCCGAGGGCGGGTCTGTCGCTGACGCTGCGGCGTCCAGATCCTCAAAGGGTTGGGACAGTGCGTCGTGGGCGCCACCGTCGAGGGCGGTGGGGCGCGGCGCCGAGTCGGCGGTGACAGGAGATTCGAAGTCCCGGGCGGCGACTTCGTCGGCGGATCCGCCGAATCCTGCGGTGTCGAAGGATTCGTCTTCAGCGGTCGTGCCTTCGCCTGATTCCTCGGGTGAGGTCTCATCGGGTCCCGCAATGACTGGGATTGCTCCGGTGGAGACGTCACCGTTCTGGGACAGTCCGTGTTCGCGCAGGTAGTTCTTTCGAGCAGTGCGGGAATCGAAATGGGGCAAAGGGGCTTGCTGGGGATCGAGGGGATCTTCGCCGCTGCTCGGCTCGGGTTCGGGGGCAGTGGCTCGTGGTTCGGGTTCCGGGGCCGGAGCGGGCGGAGGGTTGAGCAGGTCGCCCCGATTGTTCGATGACGGTTCGCCCGGCTGCTCAGGTGACTCTCGTGCTTCGAACGCCTGATCTGCAGCCAGCCGCTCGGCTTCTCGCCTTGCACGACGTGACGTGAACTGCTCCTCAGCCATTTTCACTCCTGTACAACTCGTATTTCGCGATGTACTGAACGACCCCGTCCGGCACGAGATACCAGACAGGCGCCCCATCCATCACCCGTAGTCTGCAATCCGTGGACGAGATCGACAGTGCAGGGATCTGCAGCAGGCTAAAACGGTCCACCGGAAGACCCTCACTGCGAAGTTCGTGTCCCGGCCGGCTCACTCCGACGAAGTGGGCCAAGGAAAACAGCTCATCTACATTCTTCCACGTCAGGATCTGAGCCAAAGCGTCCGCGCCGGTGATGAAGAACATCTCCGTGTGGGATCCGTAGCTCGTCGCCAAGTCACGAAGCGTGTCGATGGTGTAGGTGGGGCCGGGACGATCGACGTCGACACGAGAAACGGTGAAGCGCGGGTTCGACGCGGTTGCGATGACCGTCATCAGATACCGATGTTCGGCGCTCGTGACTTCGCCGGCGTCCTTCTGATACGGACGTCCCGTGGGCACGAACACGACTTCGTCGAGATCGAAGGTCGACGCCACCTCACTGGCTGCTACCAGGTGACCGTGATGAATGGGGTCGAAGGTGCCACCCATGACACCGACCCTGCGTGTATGTCGTGCCATATCAGTGGCGGTTGGAGATGCCCTTCCACGACCGGGTCACAGCTGCCATCGAGAGGAAGATCGCGAGGGTGATGAGTCCGTAGAAGATCGGATCCATCGGCAATTCGGTGTGGTGGGCTACCTTCTCCGCGCCTTCGGCAACGGTGGTCAACAGGGCTGCGTTCACGTGCTCTCTCCTTCTCGATGATGGTGACGCAGTCCGTCTGCGTCGCAGTGCTTATGCCTTCAGTTTCTCATGAACGGTGTGACAAATGGGCATCGACATGAATATGAGTGCAGTCCGAGTTCACCATCGGTGCTCTCGGACCGGGGCTGGGTCAGCTGCGGATCTGCCCATTGCCCATCATGACCCATTTCGTCGTCGTCAGCTGTTCGACACCCATCGGTCCGCGCGCGTGGAGCTTCTGGGTCGAGATCCCCACCTCTGCGCCGAAGCCGAGCTCTCCCCCATCGGTGAAGCGTGTGGACACGTTGACTCCGACCGCTGCGGCATCGATGGCCGTGACGAATGTCTCTGCATTGTCGATGTCCTTGGTCACGATCACCTCGGTGTGGCCTGAGGAGTAGGCGCGGATATGATCGATGGCTTCGTCTATCCCGGAAACGACCTTCACTGCGAGTTCGAGGTCGAGGTATTCTTTCGCCCAGTCGCGCCGGGAGACACGTTTAACCTTCATCGACTCCGGCGCCAATGCCGAGACCGTAGTGTCCGCGTGCAGAACGACGCCTGCTTTGTCGAGGCGCTCCAGGATCTTGGGCAGGACGCGTTTGGCCGCCTTCTCATGCACCAACAGGGTCTCGAGCGAGTTGCAGACACTGGGCCGATGTGTCTTCGAGTTGACCACCAGGTCGACGGAGCTCTTGACCGTGGCAGAGGAGTCGATGAACATGTGGACGTTGCCGATTCCGGTCTCGATGACCGGTACCAGCGAATCCTGCACAACGGTGTTGATGAGTTCGGCGCCACCGCGTGGGATGAGGAGATCGACGTAGTCACGGGAATTCATGAGCACGCTGGCGCCGTCGCGTCCGTATTGGTCGATGCCATTGATCGAATCCGCGGGAAGTCCGGCTGACTCCATGGCTTTACGCAGCACCGAGACGATCTCGGCGTTGGAGTTCTGGGCCGCGGCCCCTCCGCGCAGGACAGTGGCATTGCCTGCTTTGAGTGCGAGGATCGCGATGTCGACGGTGACGTTGGGGCGAGCTTCGTAGATTGCGCCGACCACCCCCATCGGAACACGGTTCTGGGTCACACGGATGCCGTTGGGCAGTACCCGTCCCACGACGACGTTGCCCACCGGGTCTTCAAGATCGATGATGGTTCCCACAGATGCGGCGATGGCTTCGATGCGATCGTGGTCGAGTCGCAGACGGTCGAGGAGACCCTCGTTCATTCCGTTTTCGACGCCGGCCGCGATGTCTGCCTCATTGGCTTTGACGATGCGTGCCGAATTCTCGCGCAGGGCGTCTGCGATCGCGCGAAGCCCGGCGTCCTTCTCTGCAGTCGACGAGGTCGCCAGGCGAGCGGCGGCGCTCTTGGCGTTCCTGACGACTCTGGTGACACCCCGAACGGTCTTCGGATGTATCTCGGATACAGCGGTCATGGACTATCTCCCCCCGCTCACGTGAGTGAGTACGAGATCATTGCGATGGATGACTTCTTTACGGTAGTCATTTCCCAGCCGGGTGCCAAGTTCGTCCGTGGTCAAGCCGAACATCGCGGGGAGTTCGTGCGCAGAGAAGTTGGTCATGCCACGAGCGATGACCTCATCGTCGAGGTTTCTGATCTCGATGGGGTCTCCCGCTTCGAATTCGCCGGTCACCCCGGTGACGCCGGCTGCCAGCAGTGAGGTCCCGCGCGAGAGCACTGCGGATTCGGCGCCGTTGTCGATGGTCACCGACCCGAAGGTGCGGGCCAGATGTCGCAGCCAGAGCAATCTGGTGCCGCGACGTTTGTGTGTCACGGAGAACCACGTTCCCACGTGTTCGCCGCCGAGGACCCCGGAGATCCTCTCTGCCGAGGTCAGCACCGCGGGTATCCCCGAGTCGGCCACCATGAGAGCGGCTTCGACCTTCGTTGCCATGCCACCCGTGCCGGTGCCGGCAGCGCCGGTTCCCCCGATGGCGATATCGCCGAGGTCGGCGATGGAGGAGACCTGTTCGATGCGCACCGATTCGGGCAGGTTCGGTGGTCCCGAATACAGGGCGTCGACGTCGGAGAGAAGCACGAGGGCGTCTGCGTGTGAGAGGTGCGCGACAAGCGCGGCCAAACGGTCATTGTCACCGAACCGGATCTCTTCGGTCGCCACGGCATCGTTCTCATTGACGATCGGCATCGTGCCGAGCGCGAGAAGCTTGTCGATGGCGCGCTGGGCGTTCTTGTACCGAGTGCGTCGGATCAGGTCATCTGCCGAAAGCAGGACCTGCCCGGGCACCAGATCGTAACGGCCCAGCGCCCGCGTGTAGGCAGCCATGAGGAGTCCCTGACCGACTCCGGCAGCTGCCTGCTGAGTGGCAAGGTCACCGGGCCGTTTGTTCAGCCCCATCGGTTCGAGGCCGGCCGCGATCGCACCGGAGGACACGAGGATGACCTCGTGACCGGCGGCACGGTGAGCTCCGATCACATCGGTCAGCGCGATCAGCTTGGCCTCGTCCAACCCCCCGTCGAGGGTGGTCAGGGACGAGGAGCCGACCTTGATCACGATGCGTCGGGCTGCTGCGATATCGGTGCGCACCGAGATGCTGCCGGAGTCGGAGGACTGGTGTTCGCTCATTCCTGACCGGACTCGGCGTCTGAGGTGGGACGACCGGCTCCTTCGCGGCCGCGTTGGGCACGCTCGGCAACCCGTTCCTCTTCGAACTCGGCACGCACGGCGGCCTTCGCATCCATCCGATCGTGGAATGCGGCCTTGCGTTCCTTGCGAGTGGAACGGGCGTCTTCATCCAGGCGAAGGTCGGTGCCGCGGTTACCGAGCAGTTCGGCGCCGCCGACACTTGTTGGATCCCAATCGAAGACGACGCCGTCGTCTCCGCCGACGACGATCGTGTCGCCAGGCTTCGCGCCGGCTTTGAACAGCGAATCTTCGACGCCGAGCCGATCGAGACGATCGGACAGGTAGCCGACTGCCTCGTCATTGGAGAAGTCGGTCTGCCGCACCCATCGTTCGGGTTTGACGCCCACAACACGGAAGATGGGTCCCTCGGCGTCCTTTTCCGCCCGGACTTCGAACCCGCGGTCGTCAACAGCCTTGGGACGGATGACGACACGCTGCGGGGTCGCCTCGAATTCGGCACGACGCTCACGCTCGGCTGAGACGAGCTCGGCCATTGCGAAGGACAGCTCTCGCAGGCCGGTGTGGCTGACTGCGGAGATCTCGAACACGCGATACCCGGCGGCCTCCAGATCGGGGCGGACGATGTCGGCCAGGTCGTGGCCGTCGGGGATGTCGACCTTGTTGAGCGCGACGAGTTTGGGACGTTCGGACAGCGGGAGCAGTCCGCTTCCGTCGTCGAGGTCGACCGCATATGCGGCCAGCTCCGACTCGATGATCGTCAGGTCCGAGACGGGATCACGTCCCGGTTCCCAGGTCGCCATGTCGACGACATGGATCAGCGCTGCACAGCGTTCGACGTGACGGAGGAATTCGAGGCCCAGGCCCTTGCCTTCGGAGGCTCCGGGGATGAGGCCCGGAACATCGGCGATCGTGTAGCGAACATCTCCGGCCTGAACCACGCCGAGGTTGGGCACGAGTGTGGTGAACGGATAGTCCGCGATCTTCGGTTTGGCCTCCGACAGCGCGGCGATGAGACTTGACTTGCCGGCTGAGGGGTATCCGACGAGTGCGATGTCCGCGATGGTCTTGAGTTCAAGGACCAGGCTCAATGATTCGCCCGGTTCGCCCAACAGCGCGAAACCCGGGGCCTTGCGCTTCGATGAGGCCAACGCAGCATTGCCGAGTCCGCCGCGACCGCCCGCGGCGGCGACGTATTCGGTCCCGGCATCGACGAGGTCGGCGATGATGTCGCCGTTCTGGTTCTTCACGACCGTGCCGTCGGGAACGGCGATGATGAGGTCGCCGCCGTCTGCACCATGGCGCAGGTCACCCTTGCCGATGCCGCCGTCGTTCGCGTTCAGGTGCGGACGGTGGTGCAGCGGGAGCAGCGTGGTGGTCTGTGAGTCGACGACGAACTTGATGTCGCCGCCCTGCCCTCCGTCGGCGCCGTCAGGTCCGCCGAGAGGTTTGAATTTCTCGCGCCTGATCGAGGCGCATCCGTTGCCACCGTCTCCGGCGGAAAGGTGGACTGTGACACGATCTA
The DNA here is from genome assembly GCF_030453725.1 of Brevibacterium picturae. GTDB lineage: Bacteria > Actinomycetota > Actinomycetes > Actinomycetales > Brevibacteriaceae > Brevibacterium > Brevibacterium sandarakinum_A. The sequence goes on along the minus strand of NZ_JAKDJU010000004.1, from coordinate 25,636 downwards.
TGAACTCGGTGGCCATAATGTCCTTATATCAGATGAAGGGTGAGTCTCGAGACTCACCCTTCATGGACCCCTATGAGGGGAAAAACAGAACTCGTCGATCAAGCGCCGACGATGTTGACGATCTTACGACCATTGCGTTTGCCGAATTCCACGGCTCCTGCCGACAGGGCGAAGAGCGTGTCGTCTCCGCCGCGTCCGACGTTGGCACCTGGGTGGAACTTGGTTCCGCGCTGGCGAACGATGATCTCTCCGGCTTTGACAACCTGTCCGCCGAAGCGCTTCACACCGAGGTACTGCGGGTTCGAGTCGCGACCGTTGCGGGACGAGCTGACTCCCTTTTTGCTTGACATGTGAAGTCTCCTCTTACTTGATGTTCGTGATCTTCAGACGGGTGAGGTCCTGGCGGTGGCCCTGACGCTTCTTGTAACCGGTCTTGTTCTTGTATTTCTGAATGATGATCTTGGGGCCGCGGAGTTCGTTGACGACCTCAGCGCTGACCGCAACCTTCGATAGGGCATCGACGTCGGTCGTGACAGTCTCACCATCGACGAGCAGGACGGCATCGAGATCGACGCTCTCCCCTGCCTTCGCCTTCACTCGGTTGACTGTGATGATGTCTCCGACGCTGACCTTTTCCTGATGGCCACCGGCACGGACAATGGCATAGACCATGGTCGAACCCTTTCTGTTCATACACAAACGAACGGCGGTTGATCCCTTGGCTCCCGAAGAAGGATTTCCTCGGGTGTCCCATTGAGAGGAATCACCAGCCGTGGTGCGTCGTGCGCACCGACGACCCAGTCTAATGGATTCGACCGACGTTCGGCAAACCGTGAGGGCCTCTGATCTCAGGCTTCTCGGGTCTCAGCGATCCTTTCGTGATGACGGATCACCTCGGCGACGATGAAGGTCAGGAACTTCTCTGCGAATTCGGGGTCCAGGTGCGCGTCTTCAGCCAATTCGCGAAGGTGCGCGACCTGCCTGCCCTCTCGCTCGGGATCGGCGGGAGGCAGGCCGTGGTCGGCCTTCAGCTCGCCGACCGTCTCTGTGAGCTTGAACCTCTCGGCGAGCAGATGGATGAGCGCTGCGTCAATGTTGTCAATGCTTCCGCGCAGTTCCAACAGTCGCTCCTGGGCACGTGTCTTGTCGTTGATCTGATCCACGTGCACCAGTCTATCGAGACTTGCGCTGTTCCTCAGCCGCCGCGCAGAAGCCGATCCCGCGCAAAGGCACGGGATCGGCTTCAGAGGGCTGCCGGACTCAGGCCGGCTGGTTCACAGGAACGGCGTCCTTGGTGTCGGGATCGTTGAGTATACCCGCCTTGCGATCGGCCAGGTACTTCTTCATCTCCTTCTTCACCACCGGCATCAGCATGTAGAGGCCGAGGATGTTGATGAACGCGCAGAGGAACAGTGCGGCATCGGCGAACTCGACGACCTTGCTGAAGCTGGCGATGCAGCCGATGACTACGAACACGCAGACGAGGACGCGGAAGACTGTGGCCGCACCGTTCGACTTGCCGAACAGGTAGGCCCAGGCCCGCTCACCGTAGTAGGCCCAGGTGATGAGTGTGGAGAACGCGAAGAGGGCCACCGCGATCGCGAGGAGCACCGGGTACCAGCTCGCGACAGTGGAGAAGGCATCCGAGGCCAGGGCCACGCCGCCGATCTCACCCTCACCGAGATCATTGGTGTAGGAGGGCTGGTTCGCGACGATGATGGTCAGTGCGGTCATGGTGCAGACGATGACCGTGTCGACGAAGGGCTCGAGCAATGCAACGAAGCCTTCCGAGATGGGCCGACGCGTCTTGACTGCGGAGTGGGCGATGGGTGCCGAGCCGATGCCGGCCTCGTTGGAGAAGGCCGAGCGCTGGAAGCCGATGATCATGACGCCGACGATGCCGCCGGCGATTCCCTGCGGATTGAACGCGCCCGAGATGATCTCGCCGAATGCCTGAGGGATCTGAGGGAAGTTGATGCCCAGAACGAGGAGGCAGGAAAGCACGTAGAAGATGCCCATGGCGGGGACGAGCTTGTCGGTGACGTGTGCGATCGACCGGATTCCGCCGAGGATGACGAGACCGACCAGAACGGCGAAGATGATTCCGAAGATCAATGACGCCCAGGCCCCGCCGAGGAAGCCCTCGGCTCCACCTGTGGCATCGCGGACCTGCGCGAAGGTCTGGTTGGCCTGGAACATTCCGCCGCCGACGACGCCGAAGATGAGGATGGAGACAGCGAAGATCCCCGTGAGCACAGATGCCACCGGCCTGGAGAACTTGCGGAACGCGATGGGCAGGTACTTGAAGGGGCCGCCATAGACTGTGCCGTCTTCGTCGATCTCACGATATTTCACGCCCAGTGTGCACTCGACGAACTTGGTGCACATGCCGAGAAGACCGGCGATGATCATCCAGAAGGTGACACCGGGACCGCCGAGGGCGATCGCCACACCGACACCGGCGATGTTGCCGAGGCCGACCGTGCCTGACAGCGCGGAGGCCAGCGCCTGGAAATGCGTGATTTCGCCAGGATCGTCCTTGGAAGAGTATTTGCCTCGAATGACATCGAGCGAGACCTTGAATCCGCGGAACTGGATGAAGCCGAAGTAGACGCTGAAGATCAGTGCCGCAGCGATGAGCCAGAGGACGACGAAGGGGAATGAGATAGGGCCGAGGGTGATGGGAAAGAAGATGATCCCGCCGAAGAAGGTGGCGATCGGATCGAACCAGGAGTTGATCGCATCATCAACTGGAGATTTGGGGGCATCTGCTGCCAGTAGCAAAGTGTTCATGGTGCAATAACCTGCCGTACCCCCATGCAGGTGGCAAGCACTAATACGCCCTACTCGAATACAGTTATCCAAATGTTACCTGCGTCACACCTGCAAGGCGTTCATGAGATGCACGTCTCACTCCGTGTCCTAGACTGAGAGCATGACTCAGAACCCCAACCAGCACGGGTCTCCCCCGCCGCCGCAGCCGCCGCCGGGAGTCCAACCCGGAGGACGCCCCGACCCGAGGCGACCTCAGCAGCCCGTCCCCGATCAGCAGAATGGTTCGCAGCAACCCCAACACCAGTGGCGACCACAGCAGCCGCTCGGAGGTTCGCCTGCCCCGCCCCGGCGAATCGCCTCGCCGGAGGGCGAACGGGTCAGGGAGAGCCCTGCCGGGGGTGTTTCCGGCTACTTCGCCATCGTCGGTGCCGTGGTTCTGCTCCTTCTGGCACTTCTGCTTGCGGTCTTCGGCCTCATCATGACCGTTGCCCAGGCTGTGGTCGGGATCATCCTCATTGTGGTGGCCGTGCTCTGTTTCATCGCCGCGATGTTCATGTTCAAGGGATGCACTTCTGTGGCTCCGGGCAATGCTGTCGTCCTCCAGCTCTACGGGAGGTACGTCGGCACTGTGCGCCAGTCGGGTCTGCGCTTCGTCAACCCCCTGTATTCGAAGATTCAGGTCTCCACACGCATTCGGAATCACGAAACCTCCACGCTCAAGGTCAACGACCTCGACGGCAATCCGATCGAAATCGGAGCCGTGGTCGTCTGGCAGGTGCAAGACACCGCTCAGGCCCTGTTCGAGGTCGACGACTTCGAAGAGTTCGTCGCCATTCAGGCTGAGACCGCCGTGCGTCACATCGCAAACTCCTATGCCTACGATTCCTCGGACCCGAACCGGATGTCCTTGCGCGACAACGCCGATGAGATCACGTCGAAGCTGTCCAACGAGGTCGCTGCACGTGTAGCTGCCGCGGGTGTGACCGTCATCGAGTCCCGCATCACACAGCTCGCGTACGCTGCTGAGATCGCGCGTGCGATGCTCCAGCGCCAGCAGGCGACGGCCGTCGTGGCAGCGCGTCAGCTCATCGTCGAAGGTGCTGTCGGCATGGTCGAGACCGCCATCGAGCAGATTGAGGGGCGTGGAATCGTCAAGCTCGGTCAGCTCGAACGCAGCGATCTCGTGTCGAACCTGATGATCGTCCTCTGCGGCGATCAGGCAGCTCAACCGACGATCAGCACGACGAGGAATCAGGAATCCGGCAGCTGAACGTCATCAGCACAGACTGAAGAGGCGTCGCGCCGCCGATCGCAATGATCGGTGGCGGGACGCCTCTTCTCTGTGTGCTCGTGTCAGTCAGACAACTGCATTCGATGTGGTCAGTCTTCGCCGATGATGACGAACGAGGTCGGCAAGGACTCCTGGGCCGACTCATTCTCGGGTTCGGCCTTGGCGGCCGGCTTCCGTCGCGGAGCTGCCTTGACCGGTTCGGCCGTGGCAACCTTGGTCGCAGTGTCGGCTCCGATCATCAGCGGAAGCTCGGCAGCAGGGACTTCCGGCTTGTTTGCCTGCACCGGCTTGTCCTGAGCCGGCGTGTTCTGGGCCGACTTGCCCTGTGCAGTTTGGTCCTGCGCCGGCTCAGACGTTTCGGCAGTCTGTGCGTTCGACCGCTTCCTGCTCGCGCGGGTACGGGACCGGCCGGACTTGCCGCTGCCGTTCGAGTCGGTGGACTCGCCGCCCCGCGATTCGTCATAGGTGTCGGTGCTCGGCGATGACTGGGAGTCGGTCGACGACGGTGAGTCCTTTGCCTTCCCGGTGTCTTTGGACTCGGCCTCGCCCTTCTTCAGCGTGGCCTTGGCGATGGCGGCGACGGCCGAACGTGAGGCGTCGTTGGTCGCGGCATCGGATTGGCCGGCGGAATCATTGGCCTTCGACGACGGCTTGTTGTCACCGCGACGCTTTCGATCACGTTTGCTGTTCGAGTTGTCGCTGTTCGATGACCGATTGCCGTGGTGTGCCTTCGAACCGTCCTCTTCCGAACCCGGCAACAACAGCCCGCGGCCGGACAGGTCTGCCCCGGCACTGACCAGGGACTCGGCGAGCCCGGTGCCGATGCGCTTGCGTGTCATCTGCACGAGACCCAGAGAGGTCACCTCGGCGACCTGATGCTTGGTCCTGTCACGCCCCAGGCACTCGACGAGTCGACGCACGACGAGATCCCGGTTCGACTCGAGGACCATGTCGATGAAGTCGACGACGATGATGCCGCCGATGTCACGCAGGCGCACCTGCCGGATGACTTCCTCAGCCGCCTCGAGGTTGTTGCGGGTCACGGTCTCTTCAAGGTTTCCACCCGAACCGGTGAACTTGCCGGTGTTGACGTCGATGACCGTCATTGCTTCGGTCCGATCAATGACCAGGGAGCCGCCCGATGGCAGGTTCACGGTGCGCTGCAGCGCCTTCTGCACCTGCTCTTCGACCCGGTAGTGATCGAAGATGCCTTCGTCCTCGCTGTAGCGGTGAACGCGTTCGAGAAGGTCCGGTGCCACGGCCTCGACATATTCGTGAATGGTGTCCCAGGCGCCGTCACCGTCGATGACGAGGGATGAGAAGTCTTCATTGAAGACATCGCGAATGATCCGCACGATCATATCCGGCTCGCTGTAGAGGAGCTGAGGGGCCAGCACCTTCGTCGACTTCGACTTCTTCTCGATGGTTTCCCATCGTTTGGCCAGTCGTTCGACGTCTCTGCCGAGTTCCTTGTCGGTCGCGCCTTCGGCAGCGGTGCGCACGATGACTCCGTTCGAGTCACCGACGAGTTCCTTGAGCAGCTTCTTCAAACGGTTGCGCTCAACGTCGGGCAGCTTGCGGGAGATGCCGGTCATCGAGTTTCCCGGCACGTAGACGAGGAAACGTCCAGGTAGGGAGATCTGGCTGGTCAGCCGAGCACCCTTGTGTCCGATCGGGTCCTTGGTGACCTGAACGAGAACCGCGTCGCCGGGGCTGAGTGCGACCTCGATGCGGCGTGCCTTGCCGTCCATGCCCAGAGCGTCCCAATTGACCTCTCCGGCGTAGAGCACAGCATTGCGGCCCTTGCCGATGTCGATGAATGCGGCTTCCATGCTCGGAAGCACGTTCTGCACCTTGCCGAGGTACACATTGCCGATCAGGGAGGACTGCGCACGGTTCTCCTTGAGGTAGTGCTCGACGGTGATCCCGTCTTCCACGACGACCAGCTGTGTCTGTTCGCCGCTCTCACGCACCAGCATGGTCCGATCGACCGATTCACGGCGGGCGAGGAATTCGGCCTCGGTGATGACGGGTCGACGGCGGCCGGCTTCGCGGCCTTCCTTACGGCGCTGCCGTTTGGCCTCCAGGCGAGTTGAGCCCTTCAGCGAGGTCACTTCATCGTTGTCCGTGCCGCGTGAGCGCGAGCGACGACGGCGGCGACGGCGAGAACCGCTGTCGTCATCATCGTCGCTATCGTCATCGGCGGAGTCGTTGGACTTCTCCGCCTGCTTGCCAGAGGGCTTGTCCTCAGAGGGTTTGGCATCTGCAGCCTTGTTCGAGTCTGCCTGCTGAGTCTTCTTGTCCGAGCGATTGCCGGAGCGCGACTCATGACTGTTCGAGCGGGACTCGGAATCATCGTCGGAGGAATCGTCTCCGGTGGACGACGAATCGTCCGCGTCGGAGTCACTCCCATTGTCCTCGCGTCCGCGGGAGCGGCGGCCACGGCCACCGCGGCGTCGGCGACGGCCCCCGGAATCATTCGAATCGTTGTCGTCGGAGCCGTCGTGCTTCGAGTGGTTCCTGTCGTCGTCGGATGACCCGGAGTCGTCCGAGTCTTCGTCATCATCGTCGGTGTCGTTCTCGACCTGGACGGGCTGAGCGAGCTCGGCCTTGGGCACTTGGAAGATCAGTCCGCCGTCGTGTGGCACGGCAGGGGCACTGGCAGGGGCGGGTGCGGGTTGCGCAGTCGGTGCGGCGAAGGGGTTGCGCGGATCGAATGCGGGGGCTGGAGCCGAGGAATCGTCGTCCGCGGCAGAGCCTGCGGAACTGTTCTCATCGGCGTCAGTGTGATCGCTCTCGCCCCTGCCGCGGCCGCTGTCCTGCGCATCGTCAGCGGAGTCCCGGACGAACTGCTCGAAGACGAGTCCCTTGTTCGCCGCTGAGTCAGGGGCCTTCTTCGGTGGACTGCGTTTCGGCTCGGGGGCGTCCTCATCGTCATCGTCCGAGTCATCATCGTTCGGCTCGGGAATGCGCAGTGACTCCGCGGCCTCTGCAATGTCATCGAGCTTCTCTCTGATGCTGTCGTCGACATCGTCATGAGAGGAGTCTGCTGTGTTCACCGACTGCTGCAGATTGGCAAGGTCCGCGAGGATGCCCTCTGTTGCTTCGCTTCCGTCGTTCGACGCGTCATTCATCATTTCTCCCAGACCGAAGACTCCGTCCACACCCCACGGATCTTCGGATCCTTGCATGGTCCAAGTCGGACCGAAACTTGTGGATGGCACTTCCGGCTCGCGCTCAGCGCGTAGGCCCTCGGTGCTGCCTCTTCTTGGTGTCGACCTGCGAGGTAGTACCCTCGACTCGGTGGAGGCACTTCTCCTGTTCGGTGTGAGAACAAGTATCCGTCTCATCATTATGTCACAGATCAGTCGAAGTGCCTCGCCCGAACCGAGGTCTCTGTGGTCTGCGTCACCCCGGTCTGTGACAAATCTCAGTTCGCCCGTTTGCCGCTCGGTGCCCGGGGAGGCATTCTTGGAGTGTGAATACCGCAGATACTCTTCCTGACGACGACATCGACAACGTGCCGCTGGCCCGATCCTGGGTGCTGCGGCCGACGACGCTCGGCATCTTCCTCATCGTCGGATCCGTCGTGGGCTTCCTGGCTTCCTTCGCCCTTGCCGTCGAGAAGTACGAGAAGTTGGAGAACCCGAACGCCGTGCTCTCCTGCGACCTCAACCCGTTCTTCTCCTGCGGTTCTGTCATGGAAGCGGCCGAAAGTCAGCTGTTCGGGTTCCCCAATCAGCTCCTGGGAATCGGTGCTTTCATATTTCCGTTCCTGCTCGGCGTGTTGCTCATCGCCGGGGCCAAGATTCCGGGATGGGTCATGGTCGGACTCAACATCGGGCTGGCACTTGGCACCGTTCTCGTCATGTTCCTGTTCTACATCTCGATCTACGTCATCGGCGTCGGCTGCCCGTGGTGCATGGTGGTGTGGACGATGACGATTCCGATGTTCGTCGCCGTGACCGCCCACAACGCCCTCGCCGGCAATTTCGGCGCGGGGATCGCACGGAATCCGATCGCCAGAGTCCTGGCCAAGGAGAACGTCGCGATCTTCGTTCTGTGGATGCTCGTCATCGCCGCATGCATCGTCGTTCAGTTCTGGAACTACTTCTCGACCATGTTCTGAACAGCACATGACAAAGAGCGCGGGTGCCGTGCCGCAGACTCTCCTTGCGAAGATCTGCGGCAGGGCACCCGCGCTCGTGCGCTGAGATCGATCAGGCGGGGAACCAGATTCCGATCTCACGTTCGGCCGATTCGACCGAATCGGAGCCGTGGACGAGGTTCTTCTGGACCTTCTCTCCCCAGTCGCGACCCAGATCGCCGCGAATCGTGCCCGGCGCCGCGGCCGTGGGATCGGTGGCCCCTGCCAGCGAGCGGAACCCGGGGATCACTCCCTGACCGGAGGCGATGAGCGAGACGATCGGTCCTTCGGACATGAAGTCGACGAGGGGCTGGTAGAAGGGCTTGCCCTCATGCTCTGCGTAATGCGCGGAGAGTTCATCCGCGGTCGCTGTCCGCAGCGACAGAGCGTCGATGGCATATCCCTTGGCTTCGATGCGAGCGAGGATCTGTCCCACGAGTCCTCGTGCGACGCCGTCGGGCTTGATGAGGATGAGAGTGCGTTCCATTCCGGTCCTTTTCGTTTGTGCAATGATCGGCGGTCATAGTTTACCCGCCGTTGTGTTCGCTGCGTCCCGCCGCCGAGGCGGTTCAGGCGCGTTCAGCCACTTCCCTGTCGATCCTGGCCGACCAGTACACCGTCACCGCCCACATGGCGATGAAGATCGCGGCGACGAAGAACATCGAAGTGACGATGAACCCGGAGGCCAGCAGGAGGATCTGCACGGCCCATCCCAGTGCCACGCCTGGGCGCTTCTGTCCGATCCGCCGCGGCAGCAGCACGGCAGACACGATCGCGAGAACCGCGATCACTGAAGCGCCGAGCAGAAGCTGGCCCAGAGACAGTGACTCGGCGGCCTTCACCTCGAGACCGTAGGCGGTGAGCACCGCGAAGTAGACGATGAAGAGCTCACAGATGAGGATCGAGCCGCAGAGGACGGGGAATTTCGATTTCACGACTCACTCCTCCTTGCCGAGCAGCAGACGGGCCTCTGCGACGGTGTGCAGTGAACCGGTGACGACGATCCCCGGGCTCGTCGCCCCGGAGCTGTTCGCCAGGTCGATGGCCTTCATCAGGGCTGCGTTGAGATCCGGCGTCTCGATCACCGAGTCCTCATCGACCCATTCGCGGGCCGCCTCGGCAAGCTCGTGGGCATCCATCGCGCGGGAGTTCAGTGCCTCGCTGACGACGAACGCATCGGCGCTGCGATGCAGCTCCTCCAGGACACCGTGGACGTCCTTGTCAGCGAACATCGCCAAGACCATCACGGTGTAGTCGAAGTCGAACGCCTCGGTGATGGTCTCGGCCAGCACATGGGCGGCATCGGGGTTGTGTGCCCCGTCGACGACCACTGCCGGACCTGTCCGGACCAGCTCTGCACGGCCGGGAGACGTCACATGGGACAGCCCTTCGGCCACTGTGTCGAGGACCAGCGGCTTGTCCTCATCACCGAGGAATGCCTCGGCCGCGACCAGAGCCACAGCGGCATTGTGGGCCTGATGACTGCCGTGCAGAGGCAGGAAGATGTCCGTGTAGACATCGCGCATGCCCTGCACGGTGATGAGCTGCCCGTCGACCGCTCGTGTTCGGTCGAGAAGACGGAAGCTGCGTTCCTCGGTCAAGGCGAGAACGTGACGACGCTCCACCTCGGCGTCCACAGCCGTCTGGGCCTCGTCTGCCTGTTCGGCGATGACAGCCACCGGGTTCGGGGCCGGAGAAGGATCGATACTGCGATTGAGGATTCCGGCCTTGGTGGTGGCGATCTCGGTGAGTGTGTCGCCGAGGAACGTCTGATGGTCGAGTCCGATCGTGGTGAAGACGCAGACTTGTGCATCGGCGACGTTCGTCGAATCCCATTCGCCGCCCATTCCCACTTCTGTCACGACGACGTCGACGGGGGCGTCGGCGAAGACAGCGAAGGCCAGCACCGTCAGTGCTTCGAAGAAGGTCAGCCTTCCGCGGCTCTCGGCGACGAGCTCTGCGTCGACGAGTTCGAGAACCGGTGAGATCTCATCGTGGATGCGCACGAATGCCTCAGCCGACACGGGTCCTCCGTCGACAGAGATCCGCTCGGTCACCGAATGCAGATGCGGGCTGGTGAAACGGCCCACCCGCAGGTCGTGGGCGGACACGATCGAGTCGATCATCGCTGCGGTCGAGGTCTTGCCGTTGGTCCCGGTGACGGTGATGACCGGCGCCGCCTGATGAATGTCACCGAGGAGTTCACACGCCCGGCGGGTCGCATCGAGTCGGACCTCGATCTGGGTCTCCCCCGCTCGCGCCAGCAATGCTGCGTACACGCGGACGAGCTGAGACTCAGACTGCTCGTCGCGCTCCTCCGCGCTCATGCTCGGCTCACAGCGAGTCGTGTTCCGGCCGGCAGCTCCTCCGGAGTGAAGACCTGTCCGTCACTGTCAACCGCAGCGAAATCGAGCGAAGTCGCCAGTGTCTCGCCGGCGATGAGGTCCCGGTGGCCTCCCAGCGCGGCGGCCAGATCCGGCTCCGCCTCGATGGTCACCGTGATCCGATCCGAGATGTGCAGATCCAACTGTTTGCGGATTCCCTGAATAGCGCGGACGGTGTCACGGGCCATGCCTTCGGCTTCGAGCTCAGGGGTGACACGGGTGTCGAGAGCCAGGAAGCCGGAGTCCAGCGCTGCCAGCTCCATCCCCTCCGTACCCGACTCGGCCACGGAGTCCACGGTGTACTCGCCCTCGACCAGATCGATTCCTCCGCTGGTGACGGTGCCGTCGTCGGCCACCGACCAGTCGCCGGACTTCGAGGCCCTGATCACCTGCTGCACCTGCTTGCCCAGTCGGGGGCCGGCGGCGCGGGCATTGACCACAAGGGTCTGTGACAAGGAGAAACCTGCGGCTTCGGCCTCGGCGACGTCGAGCACCTCGACCTCACGAACATTGAGCTCATCAGAGATGATGTCGGTGAAATCGGTGCCCAGGTCGGTGTCATCGGCAACGGTGAGCTTGGCCAAGGGCAGGCGCACCCGCAGCTTGTTGGCCTTGCGCACGGACGACGCCGTTGAGCAGATGTCCCGGGTCAGATCCATCGCGGAGACGAGTTCGTCGTCGGCCGGAAACAGACCCGCATCCGGGTAGTCGGCCAGGTGAACCGACCGCTGGCCGGTGAGACCGCGGTAGATCTCTTCCACGGTGAATGGCAGCAGCGGGGCTGCGACCCGGCAGAAGGCCTCGAGACAGGTGTAGAAGACGTCGAAGGACTCGTGAGTCGCCTCGGTGCCGTCCCAGAAGCGGCGCCGCGACCGGCGCACGTACCAGTTGGTGAGCATGTCGAGGTAGCTGCGGACGAGTTCGCAGGCTGCCCAGATGTCAAGGCCTTCCATGGCATCTGAGAACTGTGCGATCAGGTCGTGGGTCTTCGCCAGCAGGTACCGATCGAGGACCTGGCTCGAGTCGTAACGAGCTTCGGCCTGGTAGCCGGCCTTCTGGCCGGCTGCCCCGTCTGCGGTGTTGGAATAGGTGGCGAAGAACTGCCAGGTGTTCCACAGCGGAAGAACGACCTGTCGCACTCCGTCGCGGATGCCCTGTTCTGTGACCACGAGGTTGCCGCCGCGCAGGATGGAGGAGGCCATGAGGAACCAGCGCATCGCATCGGAGCCGTCACGATCGAAGACCTCGTTGACGTCAGGATAGTTGCGCAGCGACTTCGACATCTTCGCTCCGTCGGATCCCAGAACGATGCCGTGGGAGATGCAGTTGGTGAATGCGGGTCGGTCGAAGATCGCTGTGGAGAGCACATGCAGGAGGTAGAACCAGCCACGAGTCTGTCCCACATATTCGACGATGAAGTCGGCCGGGAAGTGGTTGTCGAACCATTCCGAGTTCTCGAATGGGTAGTGGACCTGAGCGTAGCTCATCGATCCCGAGTCGAACCAGACGTCGAAGATCTCAGGGATGCGACGCATCATCGACGCACCGGTCGGATCATCGGGGTTGGGCCGGACCAGATCGTCGACCCAGGGGCGGTGGAGGTCGACTTCACCGTGGTCGTTGACCGGAAGACGCCCGAAGTCGGCTTCGATATCGGCCAAGGATCCATACACATCGGTGCGCGGATACGTGGGGTCATCAGAGGTCCACACCGGGATCGGTGAACCCCAGAAGCGGTTGCGGGAGATCGACCAGTCGCGGGCGTTCTCGAGCCATCTGCCGAACTGGCCGTGCTTGACGTTGTCGGGCACCCAGTTGATCTGCTCGTTGAGCTCGACCATCCGGTCCTTGAACTCGGTGACACGCACGAACCAGGAGGACACTGCGCGGTAGATCAGCGGATTGCGGCAACGCCAGCAGTGCGGGTACGAGTGCTCATAGGATTCATGGCGGATGAGAAGAGCCGAACGGCCGGTCAAGGGACCGGTGCTGTTGCGCAGGTCCTTGATGATGGCCTTGTTGGCGTCGAAGACCTGCTGGCCCGCGTAGTCGACCACAGTGGAGTCGAAGCAGCCGGCGTCGTCGACCGGACGGGTCGCAGTGATGCCGTAGGAGTCGGTGAGGTCCTTGTCCTCTTCACCGAAGGCCGGAGACTGGTGGACGATTCCGGTGCCTTCGTCGGTGGTCACGAAGTCGGCTTCGAGGATGGTGTGCATCCGCTCGCCGAACTCATCCTGGCGGCCTTCGAAGTACGGGAATGGCGGCTCGTACTCGTGCCCGAGGAGCTCACCGCCGGAGAAGGTCCGCAGCACCGTGGGGTTCTCCCCCAGCTCACGCTCGTAGGCGCCGAGGCGAGCCTCGGCGAGGATCAGAGTCTTGCCCTGCAGCTCCTGCGCACCGTCTTCACCGGCGACGACCGCCGCCAGCGGGATCTCAGGATTCACGGCCACAGCCTGGTTGGAGGGGACGGTCCACGGTGTCGTCGTCCAGATGAGGACCCACTCGTCGGAGTCCTTGAGTTTGTACCCGATGGTCACGGCAGGATCCTGGCGCGATTTGTAGACGTCGTCGTCCATCCGCAGCTCGTGGTTCGACAGTGGGGTCTGGTCTTTCCAGCAGTAGGGCAGGACACGGTAGCCCTCGTAGACGAGGCCTTTGTCCCAGAGCTGTTTGAACGCCCAGATCACGCTTTCCATGTATTCGACGTTGAGCGTCTTGTAATCGTTGTCGAAGTCGACCCAGCGTCCCTGCCGGGTCACGTATTCTTCCCATTCCTGCGTGTATTTCAGGACGGAGGACCGGCAGGCGTCGTTGAAGGCGGCCAGTCCCATGCCGCTGATCTCGGACTTGTCCGTGATGCCCAGCTGACGCTCGGCCTCGAGCTCGGCAGGAAGACCGTGGGTGTCCCAGCCGAAGCGGCGGTCGACCTTCTTGCCGCGCATCGTCTGGTAGCGGGGAACGACGTCCTTGACGTAACCGGTCAGGAGGTGACCGTAGTGGGGCAGACCGTTGGCGAAGGGAGGACCGTCGTAGAAGACGAACTCATTCTCACCATTCTCGCCGGCGTCGCGCTGATCGATCGAGGCTTGGAATGTGTCGTCCTGTTTCCAGTAGTCGAGCACGGCGTCCTCGATGGCCGGGAAGTTCGGCGAGGCACTGAGGCCGAAGGCCGAGGTCGACACCTTGGGATACAACGGTTGCGTCATGAGCGTCCTTTTTCAGTCACTGCGGTCACTGTCACGAGGACGACATGTCTGCCGCGGTACCACCTCGCTTATCCGCACCGAAAGACCGTCGGGTGCGACGGACGATCAGCGGATCGCTCATAGCCGGAGTGATGACGGGTCCAACCGCCCGGTTCTACTGGGTGCCCTATCGCCGGCCGATGTCGTCGCCGAGAGATGATTGCACTGTTCTTCCGGATGCTCCCCGGTGATGGCCGGATCACTGCACCCTCAATCGTATACCTTGCCCAGGGGTGTCGACCACTCGCCCGTCCGCGTCATCAGACTCCCGAGCTCAGAGCCCCTTGTTGCGAGCGACTTTGTGCTGTGCGGCCTGCGCAATCGGTCTGATCACCATCAGGTCGACGTTGAAGTGGTGCGGTCGGGTCAGTGAGTAGACGACGGCATCGGCGACGTCGTCGGCGGTGAGCGGGTTCTCCACGCCTTCGTAGACCTTGTCGGCCTTGTCCTGACTGCCGCCGACCCGCTTCAGGGTGAATTCCTCGGTGGCGACCATACCGGGGGCGATCTCGATCACGCGCACGGGTTCGCCGGCGAGTTCGAGTCGCAGCGTCGCGGCGATCGAGTGTGTGCCGTGCTTGGCCGCGACGTATCCGCCTCCCCCTTCGTAGGCTTGGTGTCCGGCGGTCGAGGACATGACGACGATGTCTCCGCGCCCTGACTCGATCAGCGCGGGAAGAAACGCCTTGACGACTCGAAGGACTCCGAGGACGTTGACGTCGAACATGTCACGCCACCCGTCAACTGAGGCCTCGGCGACGGTATCGGTGCCAAAGGCGGCTCCCGCATTGGCGACCAGCGAATGCACCGGTCCCCCAGCCAGCACTTCGCCGGCGAGACCGGCGACTGCGGCGTCGTCGGTGAGGTCGGCGACGAGATAGCTGGCGCCGGTCTCCTCCGACAGTGCACGCAGCTTCTCTTCTCGCCGTGCCACGGCGACGACGTCCCAACCCTGCTCCCGCAGCCGGCGCACGGTTGCGGCGCCGATTCCCGAACTCGCGCCTGTCACGACTGCTCTGAGTGTCTCCATCGCTGTACTCCTCCATTCATCTGGGTAGTTCCCGGCGCCGCGTCTGATCCTGGGGGTGCCGCGCCCGATCGTGGGCACGATCGGTGAGGTGAGTTCTCAGTCTACTGTTGTCCGCACGAGGCGGGCAGAGGCCTTCACACGCTAACCGCCGGTGGGCCCCGGGTCGGGCCTGTGATCCGGATGGCTCGTCTCGTCAGGCTCGGGCGTCTGTGCTGACACCGGTGCTTGGGTCCTCTTCATCGCACGCGGCGGCCTGGGCGTCGGCTTCGAATGGGGATTGCGCGGTCCCCCTTCACCGAAGACGGCGCGCACGCCGGGGATCTTGACCGCCAACCAGGTCACGACGACGCAGATGATCGTGTAGACGATCGGCATCGCGATCGCATGGACGAGAACGCCGGGGACGGTCGCAGGCAGACCCATGGCGTTGCGGATGGGGTAGAGCACGAGCGGGTGGAGCAGGAAGACCCCGAAAGAGTACGGGTAGAACCAGTGCAGGAGCCGGAAACCGGTATTCATGTGGTGGTGGAGCAGGAGGTAGGCAGACAGTGAGGCTGCGACCACTCCCGGAGAGAGGTACTCGTAGGGGAAGATCCACGGCTTCTCGCCCGGGCCGATTCCGGCCCACACGATGGTGATCGCAATCGAGCCGGCAAACGCCAGCCAAGACAGCATCACCCCACGAGACGACAGCACCACGTCCCGCAGCACCCACCCGAGGATGTAGAAGCCGGCCATCGGCAGAAAACGTGTGGCGATATTGGCCTCACCCACGTCGAAGATGATGCTCGCCAATTGGTCGAGCATGCCGATTCCTAAGAAGATGAGTCCTGTTCCCCATTGCAGACGCCGCGATCCGTGGACGCTGAGCAGTCGGAAGAACGGTGTCAGCAGCGTCAGGCCGGCGAGCACATAGAGAAAGTAGAGCTGGACGAAGGGGGAACCGGTCAGGATAGCGAGTCCCGGGTTCCAGCCATCGTCGGCAGGGAGCAGATAGAAGCGCCTGAAGATGACGTAGACGGCTGTCCAGAACACGAGGGGGATCCCGATTCTCCACACACGCTTGCTGAGGAACCTGCGGGGCTGGCTGCCGCGTGCCGGGTCCAGTGCCAGTGCTCCCGCGATCATGATGAATACCGGAACCGACCAACGCGCGGCAGAATCGAAACCATTGGCCACCCACCAATCGGGGCCCAGGGACGGGTAGTTCTCTTCGACGACAGTTCCCAGCGAATGGATCGCGACGACTGCCACGATCGCGATCGCGCGGGCCGGGTTCATCCACGCGGTCGACGTGGGCGGCAGGTTCTCTGATCCGATTCTGTCCAAGGGCGCCATGGCTCAATATTCTCATTGTCGATCACTGATGCGTCTCACACTCCGTTCAGCGTGTGTCCTCCGGCCTCAGCACCGAAGTACGCTCACGAGATGTGATCGGTTTGGCCCCAGCCCTCCCGGGTGAGAAAATCAGCAACTATGAACACACCTGCCTTTTCGGACTCGACGCACGAGTCAGTGAACCTGCCGGACAAGCCGGCTCTTGAGGGACTTCGGGACAAATGGGACGCCGCGTGGAGCGACAACGGGGTCTATGCCTTCGACGTCGATACGAATCGCGAGCAGGTCTATTCGATCGACACTCCCCCGCCCACGGCCTCGGGGTCGCTGCACGTCGGGCACGTCTTCTCCTACACTCAGACCGACATCATCGCCCGGTATCAGCGCATGCAGGGCAAGAACGTGTTCTACCCCCTGGGCTGGGATGACAATGGGCTGCCCACGGAACGGCGGGTCCAGAACTACTACGGGGTCACCTGCGACCCCACCCAGAGCTACGATCCGAACTTCGAGCCGCCGGCGAAGCCTGCGAAGAACTCACGTGACTTCGTCAAGATCTCACGCCAGAACTTCATCGAACTCTGCGAGACGCTTTCGGCTGAGGACGAGCACGTCTTCGAAGATCTCTTCCGCTCCACGGGCCTGTCCGTGGATTGGAACTATACCTACCGCACCATCGATGACACCTCCCGTTCCGTCAGCCAGAAGGCCTTCCTCACCGATCTGGCGAACGGTCATGCCTACTCTCAGGATGCTCCGACGATGTGGGACGTCACCTTCGGCACTGCCGTCGCGCAGGCCGAGCTCGAAGATCGTGAGAAGGACGGCGCCTACCACAAGGTGAACTTCTACCCTGAAGATGCCGACGGCCTCGCCGACACCTCGGCGGAACCACTCGTGATCCTCACCTCCCGTCCGGAGCTGATCCCGGCCGTTGTGGCACTCGTGGCTCATCCCGCAGATGAGCGTTACACCTCCCACTTCGGAACCACGGTCGTCTCACCTCTGTTCGGAGTCAGTGTCGACGTTCGCGCCCACGAGCTCGCGAAGTCGGACAAGGGCACCGGCATTGCCATGGTGTGCACCTTCGGCGACCTCACCGACGTCACCTGGTGGCGTGAGCTCGACCTGCCGACGCGCGCGGTCATCAACCGCGGCGGTCGACTCAATCTCGAGGTCCCCGATTGGATCGCGGCGTCGCCGAAGGCAGATGCCGTCGCCAACTACGAGAAGCTGGCGGGAAAGACAACGTTCACCGCTCGCAAGGAGATCGCCGAGATGCTCTCCGAGTCCGGTGATCTCATCGGCGACATCGAAGCCATCACCCACCCTGTGCCGTTCTATGAGAAGGGCGACAAACCCCTCGAAGTCGTCACATCGCGCCAGTGGTACATCCGCAACGGCGGTCGTTCGGCCGAACTCCGCGACGCCCTCATCGCACGCGGACGCGAGATCGAGTGGCATCCGGCGTTCATGCGCTCCCGGTACGAGAACTGGGTGGAGAATCTCAACGGCGACTGGTTGGTCTCGCGACAGCGCTACTTCGGTGTCCCGATTCCACTGTGGTATCGCTTGGATTCGGCTGGAGAGCCCGATTACTCGGATCCGATCATCCCCGAGTCCCTTCCGACCGACCCCATCGCCGAGGTTCCGGCGGGCTTCACCGCCGACCAACGTGACGTCCCCGGTGGTTTTTCGGCCGATCCGGATGTCCTCGACACCTGGGCGACCTCATCTCTGACCCCGCAGCTGCTGGGTGGTTGGAGCCGCGACGAAGACTTCTTCTCGAAGGTCTTTCCCTTCGATCTGCGCCCTCAGGGCCATGACATCATCCGCACCTGGCTGTTCTCGACGGTCGTCCGGGCGAACTCGCTCAATGATGCTGCGCCCTGGAAGCATGCCGGCCTCTCCGGGTGGATCCTCGACCCGGATCGCAAGAAGATGTCGAAGTCGAAGGGCAATGTCGTCGTCCCTTCGGACATCCTCGGCGAAGCGAAGCCGGGATTCGGTCCCGACGCGGTGCGCTATTGGGCCGCCAGCGCCAAGCTCGGCGCCGACACGGCCTATGACGTGACGCAGATGCAGATCGGTCGCCGTTTGGCTATGAAGCTGCTCAACGCGTCGAAGTTCGCGCTGGCTCAGGGTGTGCATTCCGGTCTTGTCGGTCAGCTCGGATCGGTGACCCATGATCTCGATCGGGCGTTGCTGAAGAAGCTCGCCGATGTGGTCGAGACCGCTTCGGCGCATATGGCGGCCTATGACTATGCGCACGCTCTGCGTGCCGCGGAGAGCTTCTTCTGGGAGTTCACCGACGACTATGTCGAACTCGTCAAGGACCGCTCGTACGGTTCCACGGGCGACGATGACCAGCTCTCTGCCCATGTCACACTCGCGACTGCTCTCGACGTGCTGCTGCGCCTGTTCGCTCCGATCATGCCCTTCGTGACCGAAGAGGTCTGGTCGTGGTGGCGGACGGGATCTGTGCACAGGTCACCATGGCCAGGAGACGAGCAGCTGACACAGCCTGGTTCGTCTGTGGATCCCGAGCTGCTGGCCACTGTCGCCTCTGTGCTCACCGAGATCCGACGGGTGAAGACCGAGGCGAAGGTCTCCCAGAAGACGCAGGTGCGCAGCCTCACCATTCATGCTCCGGCCCCTGTCGTTGCCGCGATCGAGAGCGCCCATGCCGACTTGACTGCTGCGGGACGCGTTCAGCATCTCGACACGGAGGACAAGGGCGAAGAGATCACGGTTGCCGCCATCGACTTCGTCGCTCAGGACTGAGCACGCACGTCGCGTTCCCGGAGATTTCTGTTCCAGGATCAGAACAGAAATCTCCGGGCCTTTGAGGGCCTGGGAACATACGATGGATTCGACAGCTGAAGGAGTATCGGACTTCTTCACGGATGAAAGGCCCTTGAACTATGAGAAGTGAACTGTTTTCGCAGCGGAATGCGGAGATCCAGAACCAGGAACGCTGGACTCTGCAATCGAACAAGATGCTGCGTACCGTGATCACCCCCAACGCACCCATGATCGCGACGAAGGGTGCCATGGTCGCCTACCAGGGCGACGTCCAGTTCACACACCAGGGTTCGAAATCGGTCGGACAGTTCATGAAGAAGGCCGCCACGGGTGAGGGCGGCAACGTCATGAAGGCTGAAGGCCACGGCGAAGTGTTCTTCGCTCGCGAGGCATCGAACATCTTCATGATGTCGTTGGAGGGACAACAGGATGCGCTGACGGTCAACACGTCGAACCTGTTGGCCTTCGACGACGCCCTCAACTGGGAGATCAAAAGGATCAAGGGCGGAGTCGGTGCCATGGTCAGCGGCTCCGGACTGTTCAACCTCGAGCTCAACGGTGTGGGCACTGCCGCCATCTGCTGCAAGGGTTCCCCCATGGTCCTCGACTGCTCGCAGCAGCCGACCTTCGTCGACCCGCAGTCGGCCGTGTGCTGGTCTTCGGCTCTGGCACCGCAGATCAAGACCGACGTCAGCGTGGGGACCTTCTTCGGGCGCGGCTCAGGGGAATCCGTTCAGCTTGCCTTCCACGGTCCCGGCTTCGTCGTCGTCCAGCCTGCTGAGAACGCCGTGTACTCCGCCCAAGCCTAGCCCGATCAGGTTGAGGCACTCTGGCACAGAGTGTTCCAGCATCTGCGCATGTCGAGCCCGAGACGCCCCGATGATATACCGGATCGTCTCGGGCTTGCCTCGGCCGCGTTGCGCTGTGCTGGAGCTCAGGTCACGGGTGTCCGTGACCGGTTCGCTCCCCCGCGATCCACGCGGTACCGGCGGAACGTCGGGAAGATCAGTGCACAGGCGATGACGAGCACGATGACGATGAGGCCTCCTCCGACGGTGGCGATGGCTGTGGTCGTGACCTCCGCGACGGTTCCGTGCAGCACATCTGCGATGCGCGGACCACCCGCGACCACGACGATGAATACGCCCTGCATGCGCCCACGCATGTCATCGCTGGCGGCTTCCTGCAGCATCGTGGACCGGAAGGCGGAGGAGATGATGTCTGCACCACCGCCCATGGCCAGACCGATCAGCGCCACGATGAGCGCTGCCGTCCAGAACCCAGAGGCGAACTCCAGGGACAGCCCGAACAGTGTCATGGCCGAACCCCAGACGAGGATCGCTATGATCACGGCCAGGCCCTGCCGTTCGACGCGTGAGACCCAACCCGAGAAGATTCCTGCCAGCGCGCTGCCCGCCGCCAGAGATGCGAAGAGCAGTGAGAAGACGATGCCGCCGGACGGAGGGCCTCCGAAGGTTTCGGTGGCGATCTGTGGGAACAGCGCCCTCGGCATCCCGAAGACCATGGCGATGACGTCGACGAGCAGGGAAACCATGACGACGGTGTTCGTTCCCAGGTAACGGAAGCCGTCGATGACCCCTTTGAGACCGGACCGTGTATCGGGCTGTTTCCGAGGCACCAGTGCAGGCAGCCTCAGCACAGCGTAGAGGGTGGTGGCCAGGAACAGTGCGTCGAGGATGTAGAGCATTTGGTAGCCGAAGACCGGGATCAGCGCACCGCCGATGACCGGGCCCGCCACCGCACCCAAGGTCATGACCGTCATATTGAGGGAATTGGCGGCGGGGAGGAGCTCGAGTGGAATGATGGTCGGAAGAAGGGCGCCTTTGGCCGGCTGGTTGAGGCCGAAGAAGGCCTGTTGGAGTGAGAACACCGAGAGCAGCAGCCACACGTTGCCCAGCTCCATGACTGCGATGACAGCCAGCAGGGCACTGGCACCTATGAGACCGACCGTGGAGATGATGAGCAGCTTGCGCCGGTCGATGACATCGGCCAGGGAGCCACCCCACAGACCGAACACGACGAGCGGAATCAGTCCGAAGATGCCGCTGAGGCCCACGTAGCCGGAGGACCCGGTGATGTGGTAGATCTGTGCCGGAATGGCGACGACAGTCATCTGGGCACCGATGACAGTGACGATGTTGGCCGACCAGAGCCGGCGAAAGTCGGCGTATCTGAGGGGTCTGGTATCCGCGAACAGCCTCATCTACGCAGGCATGTCAGGCCGACTTCTTGGACGTCCGTGACTGTTCGCGCGGCACCAGTGTGGGGGCCACATTCTTGTCCACGACATCCTTGGTCACGACCACCTCGGCGATGTCCTCTCGCGAGGGAACATCGAACATGACCGACTGCAGGACCTCTTCCAGGATGGACCGCAGTCCCCGTGCCCCGGTCCCCCGCAGCAACGCGAGGTCCGAAATCGCCTCGAGCGCATCGGTCTCGAACTTGAGTTCGACGTTGTCGAACTCGAACATGCGCTGGTATTGCTTGACCAAGGCGTTCTTCGGTTCGGTGAGAATCGAGATCAGTGCCGCACGATCGAGCGTGGAAACTGTGGCCAGAACCGGAACACGTCCGATGAACTCAGGGATCAGCCCGAACTTCAGGAGATCTTCCGGGAGGATATCGGCGTAGAGGTCCTCTTCGTCGTTCTTCGACTGCAGGAGTGCTCCGAATCCGATGCCGTGTTTGCCCTTGCGGCCGGCGACGATCTCTTCCATACCTGCAAAGGCGCCCGCGACGATGAAGAGCACATTCGTGGTATCGATCTGCAGGAAGTCCTGGTGTGGGTGCTTGCGGCCGCCCTGCGGCGGGACGGAGGCCTGGGTTCCCTCGATGATTTTCAACAGCGCCTGCTGCACGCCTTCACCGGAGACGTCTCTGGTGATCGAGGGGTTCTCCGATTTCCGCGCGATCTTGTCGATCTCATCGATGTAGATGATGCCGTGTTCGGCCTTCTGAATGTCGAAGTCCGCGGCTTGGATGAGTTTGAGCAGAATGTTCTCGACGTCTTCGCCGACGTAACCTGCTTCGGTCAGCGCTGTGGCGTCGGCAACGGCGAAGGGAACATCGAGCCGCTTCGCCAGTGACTGCGCCAGATAGGTCTTTCCAGAACCGGTGGGCCCCACGAGGAGGATATTGGATTTCGCGATCTCGACCTCGGCATCCTCCGAACCCAGAGTCTTTGTCTCCTCATCTCCCTGCAGGGAGCGGATGCGCTTGTAGTGGTTGTACACGGCAACGGACAGAGCCTTCTTCGCAGGCTCCTGACCAACGACGTATTCCTGCAGGAAATCGAAGATCTCGCGCGGCTTGGGCAGTTCGATCTCGGCGTGCTCTGAGGTGCCTTCGCTGAGTTCCTCTTCGATGATCTCGTTGCACAGACCGATGCATTCATCGCAGATGTAGACCCCAGGTCCGGCGATGAGTTTCCGCACCTGCTTCTGTGATTTCCCACAGAAGTTACATTTGAGCAGGTCTGCTCCGTCCGCACTGCGAGCCACTGTCACAACCTTCCGCCGGGGCGCCTGGCCCCAACTCTACCGCTCGTGTTTCCTGTACCTCAATAGCTTCCCATACGAGACTGACATGACCGGCCAGAAACGTCATTCGGTGTGTCGGAGAACGCGATCACACCCAAGCTCTCGGGAAGGCCCAAACTACTCGGCGCCGCACTCGGTGGCAACTTCGCAGCCCAGACCGCTTCGGGCCCGGACAGCATCATTCAACTGTCCGGACCCGAAGATGGTCGTGTGTCTCAGACCGTCTTGCGAGAGGTCAGCACCTGGTCGACGAGGCCGTAGTCCTTCGCCTGTTCGGCGGTGAGGAAGAGATCACGTTCGATGTCGTTGGAGACCTGCTCCGGAGACTTGTTGGAGTGCCCCGACAGAGTCGTCTCCAACCATTGGCGCATCCGGAAGACCTCTGCGGCCTGGATCTCGATGTCCGAAGCCTGTCCCTGACCCTGGCCCTCCATCGCGGGCTGGTGGATGAGGACGCGGGCGTTGGGCAGAGCCAAACGCTTGCCCGGGGTGCCGGCCGCGAGCAGAACAGCGGCGGCGGAGGCGGCCTGACCGAGGCAGACCGTCTGGATCTCCGGCTTGATGTACTGCATCGTGTCGTAGATGGCCGTCATAGCGGTGAACGAGCCACCGGGTGAGTTGATGTAGAGCGTGATGTCGCGGTCCGGGTCCTGCGATTCGAGGACCAGCAGCTGGGCCATCACGTCGTCGGCACTCGTGTCGTCAACCTGGACACCCAGGAAGATGACGCGATCGTCGAAGAGCTTCGTGTAGGGATCCTGGCGCTTGAAGCCGTAGGGAGTCCGCTCTTCGAACTGGGGCATGACATAGCGGGACTGCGGCATGTTGCCGGCAGTGGACCCAGGCATAAAGTTCATTGAATTCATTCTTCCTTGACTCCCACTCAGTTGTCGGTGACGTCGGACGAACGGGCCACCATCTTGTCGATGAAGCCGTATTCGAGCGCTTCTTCGGAGGTGAACCAGTGGTCGCGGTCGTTGTCTTTGAGGATCTGTTCCAGGGTCTTGCCGGTCTGTTCGGCGGTGAGCTCTGCCATCTGCTTCTTCATGTGCAGGATGAGCTCGGCCTGGATCTTGATGTCTGTGGCTGTGCCGCCGATGCCGCCCAGAGGCTGGTGCATGAGAATGCGGGCGTGAGGGGTGGCGTACCGTTTACCGGGTGCGCCGGAGGACAGCAGGAACTGTCCCATCGATGCGGCCATTCCCATTGCGACGGTCGAGACATCTGGCTTGATGTACTGCATGGTGTCGTAGATCGCCATCCCCGCGGTCACGGAGCCACCCGGGGAGTTGATGTACAGCGAGATGTCCGCGTCTGGATCCTCTGCTGCCAGCAGCATCATCTGGGCACAGATCGCGTTGGCGTTGGAGTCACGCACTTCCGAACCGAGCCAGATGATCCGCTCTTTGAGCAGACGGTTGAAAATATGGTCGTCGAGACCCATTGCCCCACCGGCGTCGAGGCCGACGGGCGCTGTCATTTCGTGTGCGCTCACGTTTCACTCCTGTTGGTCTTTGGTTGGCTTGATATGGACTCTAACTGCTCATCGGTCGAATTTAGTCCGACGGATCGCCTGTGTTCGCCATCAGCGTGATCGTTCATCGGATTCACTCGCGTCTGCTGGGAGTGAACGGGGTCGTTGAAGCACCCAGGTGCAGGCTGCAGAGTCAACGTGAAACGGTGGGCACGGAATATTCCGTGCCCACCGTTCACTGATTTCTCACCGCCGAGGCGGACCGAGGTCAGTTCGCTTTGTCGCCTTCGGTCACTGCATCGGGTTCGATGACGTCCTCGTCAGCACCCTCGGCCGATTCGTCAGATTCTTCGGCTGCATCGTCCTCAGGAGCAGAGGTGAACTCCTCCATGTCGACGACATTGCCTTCGGTGTCCTTGACGACGGCTCCGGCGAGGGCGGCGGCAAGCGCCTTGCGGCGCGTGACCTCTCCGACCAGTGCGTTGACCTGTCCGGAGCTGTCGAGCATCTCCGCGAACTCGTTCGGGTTCATGCCGTACTGCTGTGAAGCAGAGATGAGGTACTCGATGAGTTCGGGCTGTGTCACCTCGACCTCTTCGGCTTCGGCGATCGCGTCGAGGATGAACTGGGTGCGCAGGTTGCGCTCGGTCTCCTCGGTGACCTCCTTGCGGTGCTCATCATCGTCCAGGCGGCTCTCGGACTCGAGGTGACGCTCGACCTCGTCGGTGACGACCTTTTCAGGTACCGGCACGTCGAGAGTCTCGATCAGGGATTCGAGGACCCTGTCGCGTGCCTGCGCACCCTGGTCGGTCTCCTTCTGCTTGGCAGCCTGCTCACGCAGATCCGCACGCAGCTCATCAATGGTGTCGAATTCGCTGGCCAGCTGGGCGAAGTCATCATCGGCCTCTGGCAGTTCGCGAACCTTGACCGCGCTGAGCGTGATGGAGACTGTACCGGTCTCGCCGGCGTGCTCTCCACCAGCAAAGGTGGTCTCGAAGGTCGTGGTCTCGTCTGCCGACAGTCCGTCGAGTGCTTCGTCCATGCCATCGAGCATGGTTCCGGCACCGACCTGGTAGGAGATGTCGGAGGCGGTGTCGATCTCTTCGCCGTCGATGGTGGCGACGAGGTCGAGGGTCACGAAGTCGTCCTTGGCTGCTGGACGGTCAACGGAGCTCAGGGTCCCGAAACGGGTACGCAGCTGCTCGAGTTCGGCATCGACGTCGTCATCGGTGACCTCGATCGGGTCGACCTCGACGCTGATGGTGTCGTAGGCAGGCAGTTCGATCGCCGGGCGAACGTCAACCTCGACCGTGAAGGTCAGGTCGCCGTCTTCGGTGCCGTCGAGGCCGGGGACCTCTGAGATCTCAACCTCGGGCTGGCCCAGCGGCTTGAGATCGTTCTCTTCGACGGCTTCGCGGTAGAACCCGTCAAGACCGTTGTTGACGGCCTCCTG
Source organism: Brevibacterium picturae (assembly GCF_030453725.1). Classification (GTDB taxonomy): domain Bacteria; phylum Actinomycetota; class Actinomycetes; order Actinomycetales; family Brevibacteriaceae; genus Brevibacterium; species Brevibacterium sandarakinum_A. Next base: position 131 of record NZ_JAKDJU010000004.1, on the reverse strand, counting down.
GATCACTGCAGGTCGACCAACGCGCTGATCGATGATTCGAGCAGGGACCTTGCCCTGGCGGAAGCCGGGGATGGTCACCTGGCCACCGATGGTCTTGTATGCCTCGTCGATGCTCGGCTTGAGTTCGGCGT
>NZ_JAKDJU010000135.1 GCF_030453725.1 Brevibacterium picturae | reverse complement strand
GTTCCTTCTCTGGTCATCAGTGGTTGCTGCGCTGATCGGTCGAATCGGTGGCGATCAGGGGCGCGTCGAAGTGGTGCTCGCCTCGGCGACGTGCCCGGTTTCTCCTTCGCGGTTGATCCAGGACTTTCCGCGCAGCAGGAGAGACATGCACACAATGGAGATGAGCACGTATCCGAGGCCGAGGCAGACGACGACCCAGATCGACCCGGTTGCACTGAGGAGGGCCTGGCTGAGGAAGGGCGCGGTGCCGGCAAACAGAGCCGTCGAAACCTGATAGGCCACGGAGATCCCCGTGTAGCGGATGGTGGTGGGGAACAGCTGGGCCAGGACGCCTGCCAGTGCCGCGTAGTACATTGCGTGTGGCGCAGTGGCCAGCACCATTCCGAGCATCGCCAGCCCGTAATTGCCGGTCTGGATGAGGAGGAACATCGCCGGCAGCAGCACCAGCTCAGGCAGCAACATGACGAGGATCGCCTTTTTGGTGTCGATCTTCGAGGCGAGGACGGCGCCGAAGGGCTGGATGATCACCTGGGCGATGAGCGCGACGGTGATGATCTGAAGGAATTCGGTTCGACCGAAGTTGAGGTCGGTCGTGGCCCAGGACAGGGCGAAGGTGGTTTTGACGTAGGTGATTGCCACACCGGTGACGACGGCTCCGATGGCCAGCGAGACGACTTTCCAGTGGTCGCGCAGCAGTTCGACGATCGGGGTGCGTGTCTGCGGTTCCTTCTGCGTCGCTGCGATCATCTCGGGAGATTCGGTGATCTTCAGGCGAATGTAGAGTCCGACGATGATGAGGATCGCCGAGGCAAGGAAGGGGATTCGCCAACCCCAAGCACCGAAGTTCTCAGCGCTCATATAGGTCAGACCGAGGAAGGAGACGGTGGCCAACAGATTGCCGACCGGCGACCCCTGCTGCGCAAAAGCACCGTAGAGGATCTTTTTGCCTGGCGGTGCGAACTCGGTCGCGATGAGGACAGCACCTCCCCATTCGCCTCCCATGGCAACCCCCTGGATGATGCGGAGGACGACAAGAAGGATCGGAGCCATGAAGCCGATCTGCTCGTAGGTGGGCAGGAGGCCGACACCGACCGTGGCCATGCCCATGAGCAGGAGTGTCGTGATGACGGTGTTCTTCCGACCGAATTTGTCGCCAAAGTGACCGAAGATGACGCCACCGAGCGGCCGGGCGATGAAGCCGACGGCGAACGTGGCGAAGGCGGCGAGTGTGCCCATCGCGGGGCTGACTTCCGGGAAGAAGAGCTTGCCCAGCACCAACGCCGAGGCGGTGCCGTAGATGTAGAAGTCGAACCATTCGATGGTGGTGCCGACGAAGGCCGCGGTGCCGGCGCGGCGACCCTGTTTGGGATCGACTGAAGGTGCGGGTGTCGCGTCAGTGGCGCGGATCGACGCTGATCCAATGTTGGTCATGTCTTCTCTCTCGTTGCTGGAGGTGGCGACTCAATGTGTGCCAGGCATCACTGTTCCACTTGTATTACTCGGAGTCCAAGACGTAATCTCTAGGTGATTATTTGGATATTCTTATCAATGTGGCACCGGCAGTCGACGAGGGAAGCCTCGCTGATCCCCAGAGGAAGGTTCATCGGATGGAGCTGCGACACTTCGAGGCGTTCACTGCCGTGGCGCAGGAGCTGCATTTCGGGCGAGCGGCCGAGACTCTGCACATCGCCCAGCCTGCCCTGAGCCAGATGATCCGCTCTCTCGAGAAGGACCTGGGCGTCCAGCTGTTCGAGCGGACAACACGCAGGGTCAGACTCACCTCCTCCGGCGAGGCCCTCCTCGAACCGGCCCACTCGATCCAGGCGCAGGTCGCGGGCGCTCGTCGCATCGCTCGCGCTGCACAGGAGGGCGTGGTGGGCCGGGTGCGGATCGGCTTCGGCGGCTCCAGCGGCTATTCGATTCTCTCCCGCCTCTCCCGCGAGGTGGCCCGCCGACAGCCGGGCATCAGCCTCGACCTGCACCCGCAGACGTATTCCGGGGAGGCCGCTCTGGCGGTGCGTGACGGGACAATGGATTTGGCGGTGGTCAGCCCGCCCTCGCCAGCCGGCGTCGACGTCCACATCATTCGTCAGGAACGAGTGATGGTCGCCGTCCCCACTGGCCACGAGCTCGCGGACAGGGATCGTGTGTCGATGGCCGACCTGGCCGATCAGCCGTTCATCTCCTATGCGCCGTCGCACGGCTCTCAAGTCCGCGAGGTGATGATGCGCCTGGCCGACGAGGCCGGATTCCTCCCCCACATCATCCAGGAGGCCCCCGATCCCTACAGCCTGCTCGCACTCGTCGGCGCGCAGATCGGGATCGCAATCGTCGTCGAGTCCTCGGATCACATCCGCATCGACGGAGTCAGCTATGTTCGCCTCGCCGAGGGCGGGGACGCCTTCACACTCGCCCTGGGGTGGCGCCGCAACAACCCTTCGGAGGCACTGGCCAGGGTCATCGACATTGTACGGGAGACTCTGCCCGAGGCGCAGGCAGACTGAGGGCCGGCGACCGTGCCCCGATCTATCTCCTGAGTACCGGCAGCTGGAGATAAGAAGCGCATTCGCCACCGGTGTGGATGACGTTGGCACCGGCGTACTCGCGGATTCCGGGCATCATAGTGCCCAACAGGTTGCGGGAGCTGATGACGAACCTCAGAGCCTGTCCGGGCCGGAATGACAGGCCGATCGGCAGCAGGTCGATCTCGACCTCGGCAACCTGACCGGCCTCGAGCTTCTCAACCCGGTCGAAGCTGTGAGCAGGGACGGCATCGGTCGAGAGGCCTTCGTCGAGGTGACGCATCGACACTCGCAATCTGCCGTCGGCCCCCTTGTAGCGCAGGATCGATGCACCATGATCGGTGACGTCGTGGATCCGTGCGTTCCGGTTCGGCACGGTGAAGGCCTGCAACGACGTTCCGTTCGCATCGAGCTTCTGCACCAGGACGAACAAGTCCATGTCATCGGAGCCTCGGGCCTCGACCCACAGAAGTGCCTTCGGGTATCCGACGAGGACGGTATCGTCGTCGAAGGTGGTGATGAAGGAGACGGCGCTGTTCGCAGCGTCTACGTCATAGGCCGCTTTTGCCGAGGCGGTCGGTGCCGAAGTCGTCAGCATCCGTGAGTTCCCGTCGAGGTAGAACTTCGTCGCCTCGACCTCCGCGGGTGGGAATTCGGTCGCAGGAATCTCTGTCCGGCCGCCGCCTTCGAGGTCGAGGACGGAGTACCGCACGCGAGGGGTCTCCTCCCACCCGTTGTCGATGCCGCGGAGGAAGTGGTCGAAGAAGCGCCTCAGGTCCTCCACATTGGCCTCGTCATAGTAGTCGGGCCATTCCTGGCTGTTGTGGATGCGCAGCCACTTCTGCTCCGAGGCCATTCGACGCCAGGCGGGGACGGTGATCCGGTCGGAGTCGGGCGACCGGACGAGTTCTACGCTAAGACCGCCGATCTGCTTCGAACGGAGTGAGAAACTGGTCCCATGGCAGAGTCGCAGAACCTCCGAGGCTATGCCGCCAAGATGCGGCGTCACGTCCGATCCAACAGCGATCTTGAAGCCGACGCACGATTCGTCGACATGCTCGCACCTCGAGGCTCGACGATTCTAGATATCGGATGCGGCATCGGCAGTGCCGTCAATGCTCTCCGCCGCCGCGGGCATGACGCATTCGGTCTCGATCCCTCGCCGGAAGTGCTCGACGTTGCGATCGAGCTGCACGGAGCTCAATGGTTCCGATCGATTGCTGCCGCAGACTTATCTCAGCCAGTTCTCACCGATCGTGACCTGCCCTCCAGGTATGACCTCATCCTCATGTCGGGGAATGTTCCCGCATTCTTGACCAAACCTGAATTGGCTTCGACGTTTCAGACGACGTCGAAACTGCTCACGCCCGGGGGCCGACTGGTCATCGGCACCAGTGCGCGCTCGCCGGGCGGACCGAAAGATCAGGATGCATTCGCGGAAGGAACATCGTTGGCGCTGGAGAACCGCTACTGCGATTGGCACCTCGGCCGGTACGACGCCGACTCACCCTGGTCAGTCAGCGTCTTCACCACGCCCGGTCGCCGACGAGCTGACGAGGGACCCGACGGCATGTTCGTACTGTGAATCACCTCGGCGTCGGAGGGCTGCTCCGACGCCGAGGCGGTCCGTGCCCGACACAAGTCAGTCGGGGAGCCTCCTTACCAGCTGATGACGTGCGGGACGCTGACGTGCTTCAGCCCTTCAAGGCCGAACTCGAGTCCGAAGCCCGAATTCTTCACGCCGCCGAAGGGAATGCGCGGATCCACGGCACCGTGCTTGTTGATCCAGGTCGACCCCGCTTGCAGGCGCGCGGCGACCGTCTTGCATTCCTCAAGGTCGCTGCCCCACACCGAGGAGCCGAGGCCGACCTCGAGCTCATTGGCCCAGCCGATGGCCTGCTCAAGATCCGTGTACTTGATGATCGGCAGGACTGGTCCGAACTGTTCTTCGGCGACCAAAGGATTGTCGTTGTCGATGTCGGCCACCAGAGTGGTCGGGTAGAAGTATCCGGGTTGATCGGCGACAGGGTCTCCTCCGGTGAGCACGCGGGCTCCGCCGTCCTTGGCCGCTTGGACGAGCTTGGCGACGATGTCGTACTGCGCCTTGTTCTGCAATGGCCCAAGCACGTTCTCCTCTTCGAGGCCCACTCCCATCGGTGACTGTTTGGCCACCTCGACGAGGGCATCACAGACCTGGTCGTAGAGGGATTCGGGCACGTAGAGGCGCTTCATCGCGGCACACGTCTGACCGGTGTTGATGAACGCACCCCAGAACAGGTCACCGGCGATGGCCGCAGGATCGGCGTTTTCGAGCACGATGCCTGCATCGTTGCCGCCGAGTTCCAAGGTCAGACGGGCCAGGGTGTCAGCTGCTGATCGCATGATGGCCTGACCGGTCTTCGTCGAACCGGTGAACATGATCTTGTCGATGTCTTCATGGGAGGTCAGGGCCGCGCCGACCTCGCCGCTGCCGGGAACGACGGTGAGGACGTCGGCGGGCAGAACCTGATTGATCACTGCGACGAGCGCCTGCACGGACAGCGGTGTGTACTCGGAGGGCTTGAGGACGACGGTGTTGCCCATCTTCAGCGAAGGCGCGAACTGCCACACGGAGATCATCATCGGCCAGTTCCAGGGTCCGACTGCACCCACGACGCCGACGGCTTTGTAATGGAGTTCGGCATGCGTGTCCTCGTCGTCGACGAGGATCTCGGGCTCCAGCGCGAAGGCGGCATTGGCCCGCAGCCAGGCGGCGCACGCACCGACCTCGAAGCGGGCGTTGGGGCCGTTGAGCGGCTTGCCCTGCTCACGGGAGAGCAGCTCGGCCAGCGCCTCAGCGGAGGCTTCGACAGCGTCGGCGGCCTTGTTCAGCAGCTCGCTGCGCTCCTTCGACGACCGCGACGCCCAGTCGGACTGGGCCTTGCGGGCGGCTGCGACGGCCGTGTCGATGTCGGCCGTGCTGCCCTCACGGGTGCGGCCGACGACCTCGCCGGTGGCGGGGTCGAGCAGTTCGCGTCCGTTGGGGTCTTCGATGGTCGACAGCAGTCCTGCGAACGTGGTGAGGTCGGTGCTCATGATTCTCCTTTTCTCGGGGTGGAATGAGTGTTGCGGGGATGGCTTCAGCCCAGGCTTCCACCTGTGCCGATGCCTGCATAGAGTCGTGGTCGACTCGACCGCAGGACGAGTGCCCAGATGGTGCCGAGGACGCCGGGTACGAGCACGATGGCCGGCAACAGCCAGGAGAGCACCGAGGTGCCTTCGAGGCCGATGAGGACGTTGAAGTTGATGACGATGGAGACGAAGAGGACGACGAGGCCGATGGCTGAGAGTCCCGGTGCGATGACGCGGGTCCACAGCGTGTACTCACTCGAGTGAGCGCGCAGGAATCCGATCACGGCCAGCGCTGTCAGCGCCATCAGGAGGACGAGCCCGAAGGCGCCCATGTTCGTCAGCCAGGTGAACAGGGTGACGACGGGAAAGAGCGGATCCTCGCTGCCGGCGCCGACGATCGCGAAGACGAGGATGACGATGAGCGCAAGCCCTGACTGGGCCAGGGATCCGGCAACAGGTGCACCCGTGCGGCGGGAGGTTCTGGCGAGGAACGTCGGCAGCACCCGGTCGCGGCCGAGGGCGAAGAAGTAGCGGGCGACGATGTTGTGGAAGGCCACGAGCGCGGCCAGGAGTGAGGTGAGGAAGAGCAGGTTGGACAGGTCGACGAACCACACCGGGGCGTGTTCGCCGAGGAAGACGAACATGAGATCGGGACCGAACTCCTGGGATCGTCCGACCACGTTCGAGGGCCCCTCGGCCACGGTCATCGCCCAGGCGGAGAAGGCGTAGAAGACGGCGATGATGCTCACTGCGATGATCGTCGCGCGCCCTGCCGTGCGCTTGGGATCCTTGACCTCCTCGTTGTAGATCGCGCCCGATTCGAAGCCCATGAATGCGGCGATCGAGAACGCCAGTGCGGCGCCGACTCCGGGTGCGAAGAGCTGATCGGGCAGCATTCCGTCGGCGGTGATGCCTTCGGGGCTGTGGGTGAATCCGATGATGTCGAAGACGATGACGACGAGAAATTCGGTGCCGACGATGATGCCGAGGACCTTCGCGGAGAAGTCGACGCGGCTGATGCCCATGAGTCCGACGACCACCCATGCGATGAGTGCGCAGATCCACCAGGCCACCTGCAGGCCGAACAGCGAATCGAGGAAGGAGGAGAAGACGAAGCCGAACATTCCGGCGATGCCGATCTGCATCGAGTTGTAAGCGACCAGCGCGGTCAGGGCCGCACCCATCCCTACCGGCTTGCCCAGTCCTTTGGAGATATAGGCGAAGAAGGCGCCCGCATTGTGCACGTGCCGGCTCATCGCCGCATAGCCGATGGCGAAGAGGATGAGGATGACGCCGAGGACGATGAACGACAGTGGGATGCCGAGCAGACCGGTGACCGCGAAGTTGCTGGGGACACCGCCGGCGACCACGGTCAGCGGCGCCGAGGCGGCGATGATCATGAAGACGAGTGCGAGGGTGCCGATGCGGCGAGAGTTCAAGCCCGCACCTGCTGTCTGCAATGGTGCGGCTGCTTGCTGCGTGGCGTCCGCGGTTCGCGGCTGTGCACTGTTGGGCTCGCGTTTCACGTCCATGTGATCCACCTCAGAGTTTGAATGTAGCTACAGGCTCTCTCACTGAGGACTGAGGTGTCTTGGCTCTGCGAGCAGGACTCTTGACGATCGGCGCAGTCAGCTCAGCGAGCCACGACGGAATGCGGCAGGGGGCTGGCCGACAACGCTGCGAAAGAGCCGGGAGAAATGCGCGGGGTCGCTCAGCCCCCACCGGGCTCCGATCGCGGCGACCGGTACGTGAGCCTGAAGCGGATCAGCGAGGTCGTGGCGGCAGGCTGCGATTCGGCGGCGACGGATCTCACCGGACACCGATTCTCCGCTGCCTTCGAAGACCTGGTGCAGCGCGCGGACCGACATGAAATGTGCGGCAGCGATCGTTGAGGGTGTCAGCCGCGGGTCGGCGAGGTTGGCGTCGATGTAGGAGGTGATCTCCGACCAGAGTCGCTGCCTCTCTCCCGGCACGTCATCGGTCTCGGCGAGTTCATCGGCCATGACGGTGGTGAGCAGGTCGACGACGTTGCCTGCCAACCTGATTCCGATTGACTTGCTCAGCGTGGGCAGCATGGCTCCGGCCTGGGTGATGATCTGGGTCGCCACGGTGCCCAGCTGATGATCGGCACCGATCGAGGTGGCCGTGAGCTGGCCGACGGTGTCGGTGGGCAGGTTGACCCGTGACTGCGGGAACATCATCACATAGGACGAGAAATCACAGTCGAAGCTCAGCGTATAGGGACGCGAGGTGTCATAGATCGCCAAGGATCCAGGCGCCAGGGACACCTCTCGGCCGTCCTGGATGAGCAGCCCGTGCCCCTTGAGCTGGAGGGAGACCTTGTAGTAGTTCGTTGAGGCACCTGCCCTGGATCCGACCGCAACCCTGGATCCGACCGCACTGCTGAGCGAATCAGCGGAGATGAGTTCGGGCGTGCGCAGCACTGCATGAGGGTTGGCGCTGAGGTGGGACATGACGACGGAATCGTAGTCCCGGGCGCTGATCGCACCCCGGAAGCCGCCGCGGCGCGCAGGCTCGGTGTCCAGCGGCACGAACGAGTCCGAGACGAGGGCCTGCCACCCGTCGAAGT
>NZ_JAKDJU010000134.1 GCF_030453725.1 Brevibacterium picturae | reverse complement strand
GCCCATTTGAGGTAGGACTCGGAGTCGGAGACGGAGACGATGCGGATCGTGTCGTCGGTGCCCGCTGGATCCGTGCGCGAGAATGTGTCTTTCGCGCGTGAGGCTGGTGGATCAGGTATCGACATCTGCCTTGACCGATTGGGCGTTGAGGGACTTACGCAGACTATCGGCTGAGGCACCGGTCCACCATTCCGGCGGAATCTCGGTCACGGCGATCGTCACGTCGGGGTTGAGTGTGGACAGGGAGATCGCTGCGGTGCTGGGCAGACTGCGGATGGTGGAGTTCGGCGGCAGATTCACCAGGCGCAGCTCGATCGGGAGACCGACGTGTTTGATGCGCACGCGCTCGTCGCGGTCGAGCTCGGCGAGGAATTCGTCGGTCTCACGGCGGTGCGGGTAATAGGTGATGGGACCGTGGGTCATGAGCTCTTCGAGCCAGGCACGGTAGGAGTCTTCGTGGATGAGCCCGTCGGCGACCAGGGCCGAGCCGATGACCGGGTTGTCCCTGGGGTGGCTGCCGCCGGTGGGCAGGGTCTGCAGGTGCTCGAACTTGTGGCGGGTGATCTCCGCACCGGTTTTCAAGAAGGCCTTGCGCATGGCCTTCGACACCGGCAGAGCGGTGTGCCAGCGCAGCTTTCCCGCCGGTGCCAGTCCGCGCAGACGGTCCGCGACGTGTGCGGCCATGACCGCACGTGAGGCCTTGAGCTTCTGCCGCGGCCGTACCAGAGGTCCCCGTGCAGCCGTGAGGATCTCGATGGTCGAGTAGGTGGCCAGACCGTCGTCGAGGATGACGACCTCGGGCATGCGCCGCTCCAGGTAGGCCAGCGCGAGCGCCTTGTGGACCTGTCCGGAGCAGGCATCGCCGATGTAGATGCGATCGAAGTTGCGTTTGCGCAGGATCCCGGGCTTGGCTCCGACGCGTTCGAGGGAGACATGATTCGGCAGCCAGGCGAGGTCGAAGGCGTCGAGGAATGAGGTCATGCCCTTCGCATTTGCCCGCGCCCGAATCAGCAGGTCCTCATCGGATTCGTGTGTCTCGAGCGCGGAGAGGAACTGGAGGGGGGACTCGACGAAGGCGATCGAGGTCAGCCGAATCTTCTTCGGCTGCTTCGTTTTCAGTGCTGATTTCTCGGCTGCCTGGCCTGGGGCCTGCTGTGCGGCCGCTGGGTCCGCTGCCTGTGCGGGGGCTTCTGCATCCTTCGTGACAGTCATTGTGACCTCGTCTTTCTTCGGGCCGGACTTCTTCTTGGCGGAGCTCTTCTTGGAAGCGCCCTGTTTGGCCATCATCACTCCGGCTCCGATCTGCGTTTCGGCCCCAACTTCGACCTCAGCCTCGACCCCACTCCTGAGTTCACGGCCGAGTTCAGTCGCGAGCTCAGCCTCGAATTCACCTGCGGGACGAGCTTCGCGCCGTCGATGGAGATTCCGTAGGTCCTCAGTGTGCGCTGAGTCCGCCTGGCCTGCGTGCGCAGGCGTCGCTTCGCCGAGCTCAACCCCCTGCGGTGCGGTGGAACCTCCAACTGTCCGGGCAGGTCCAGCTTCGTCAGCCGCTTGCGCTTGAAGTACTTCATGTCCTCCCCGCCGACGGCAGATTCGAGGAAGTCGATTGCGCTGTCTCGCAGATACGAGGCCGTTTCGGACTGCATGCAGTAGGTGACCGCATCGATGAGCGGCCCCAGGTCTTTCGTGCCGATCGAGGCCCCACCGGCACCGGACCCCGCGTTCGCCGATTCGGGACCCACCTCGGCGAGGTCACCTGGCAGGACGTAGCCGCCCGTGTGGAGGGCATCGACGATGGTCAGCGGGATCCGGTTGCTGTTCTGGTACGGCGCCAGGGCGTGGAGCATCATCGAGGTTCCGATGGCGGCAGTGGCGGTGCCGAACAGAGCCCGAGCGGTCGCCAGCCCGGTCGAGTAGCAGGACACGACCAGCTGTGGCCGGGTGGTGGCGATGACGATCTCGGCCAGCAGCGGGACGTCGGCGAGCACGAACTCCAGTCCCAGTTCGTGACTGCGCGTTCGCAGCGGTTCGGTCGTCGTCCTCGCCGAGGTGGGGTGCGGTTTGAAGATGACCGTGGACAGTCCCTGCGCTTTGACCTCATCGATCATCTGCAGGTGCAGTTCCAGCTCCTCCTCGGCGGTGATGAGGTCGATCTGGGCCAAGTACTGACCGAGGACGATCGCAGCCTCGGGGATCGGATCACCGAGGCTCGCCGCCGCCAACTCGGGGGCCACCTCGGCGGCCATGTCCTCGATGACTGATGTCAGGTCCGTAGGCGGCAGAGCCACACGATCGGGGGAGTGCTCGGCGAGCTGACGTGGTGTGATGCCCGGCAGGAGGTCCGTGTAGTAGATCGTGGTCAGGCGCTGGTACTGCGGCAGGGAGAGCGGATTGCGGATCGGGCCGTAGCTCATCAGCCCGTCGGAGTGCACCGAGATCGTGGCTGTCGTGAAGATCTGTGTGAGCACGCCGGCGGGATGGCCGGGGAGGGATTCGACGATGAGGTCGAGCGGTTCGTCGTCGATCGCCCATTCGGTGCGCAACGACCTCGCCATGAGCGGGGCGCGTTCGCCGGAGATGCCGAAGGTCTTCGGGTGGTTGGGCCAGATGGTGGCGTTCCAGTCCACGACGAGATCGAAGCTGGTCAGCAGGCCTGCCGAGCCGGGCATGGAATCCGCTGCGGGTGTGAGCTCGGGGGCGAAGGAGTTGTTGGCGATGACGAGGATCCGTCGCCGGCCTGCCTCGCCGAGGCGCCCGGCCCGGATCAGGGCGACGATGTTCGCGAGCTGGTACTGGGTGGAGATCTGGATGATCTGGGTCATCAGCGGGCCCTCCTGACGATCGAATCGATCACGGGCAGTCGGTGCTCACCGAAGTTGCGCAGAGCCTGGTCGATGACATCGGTGTCGACGCCGTTGAGCGTATTCACCGCGCCCAGGTTGAGCTTCGACCTGACCTCGTGGTTCATCGAGGAGCCGCGATTGTGGATCTGGAAGTAGAGGATGGAGAGAAAGTTGCGGACTGCCTTGCGCTCGAAGCGGCGGAACTCCGGCTTCTCCTCGAGCATCGCGAACACGGACCGGAACGCGGGGATGAAGTCGAGCTGACGCTCGTCGAAGATCGCCGTCAACGAGGTGGCGCTGCCCTTGCGATAGCACAGACCCGCGGTGTCGACGACGGCGAAGCTGTCGGCCTCGAGGTGGTGGCGCCACGTCCAGGGGCGGTCCTCGCAGGTGCGCAGGTCCGGGTTGAACTCGAGCAGCCCGCGCCGCGCCATGGAGCGGGAGTAGATGCCGGTCCAGCATTCGGGGAAGTCGACCATCGTCGAGGCATCGTGGGGGAGGATGTAGTTCCTGGGGCTGAGCGCTGTGTTGTGGGTGAAACAGGGGGCGTTGCGCAGTTTGCGGTTGAACCCGTTGACGATGAGGTAGTTGGTCTTGACGAAATCGACGCCCAACCCGGTGATCGAATCAGTCAGGGAGCGCAGATGGCCCGGCGCGTACCAGTCGTCACCGTCGAGGTAGGTGATCGTCGAACCTGTGGCGGCCTCCAAGGCGGTGTTGCGTGCGGTGGAGACGCCGAGTGAGTCTGCATTGTGGATGGTGACGAGATTGAGCTGCTCGGCGAATTCGTCGATCACGCCCGCAGTGTCATCGGTGGATCCGTCGTTGACGACGATGACTTCCAGCTCGTCACGGGTAAAGCGCTGGTTGACCAGGCTCTTCAGGCTCCCGCCGATCGTTTCCTCGGCGTTCTTCGCGGCGATGATGACACTGACGACTGGCGCTGTCATTGGGTCCTTTCGCGGTGGTGCTCGTGACTCGTGGAGCTCAAGGCGTGTGCTTGTGCATGCACGCGTTCTCCTGGGCGGACGGGCTGTGTGGTTCGCATTCGATTGATCGTAGAATTCCTAAGCGAACGGTGGGTTGCGCCGAGGTTGACGGTTCAGACAGCGCGAATTCACCCGGTGTTCGCTTGCCGCCCACGGTCACGTCGTCAACCACTCATAGCCTGATGTGATGCCGAACCTGAAGCTGTTCCACTTCGACATCCCGACCTGGGGAAACTACGGCGACAAGGCACTGTTCCCCGTGGTCAGGGACGCGTTCCGGGTGCTGGGGGCCAGTGACGATGCGGTCGGCACCCATGTTGTATCGGGCCGAGCGCCGGGCCGGGCGTCGGACTCTTCGACGGTCGGTCAGGTGGACTTCACCTCGGCGGCGGCCCTGCGACGCGAGGTGGATTTGGCCCTGATCGAGCGAATCAACGCGCGGGCCGATGCTGTTGTCATCGGCGGGGGTGGGCTGTTCCTGCAGGACACGAACCCGAATCGGCTCTCGGGCTGGCAGTGGAAGATCTCCGCCGAGGCGCTCGCCGCCATCGAGGTGCCGTTGATCGTCTATGCGCTCGGCGACAATCGGTTCCCGGGCCAGCCCGAGTTCGACGACCTGATGAGAACCCATGTGAGCCAGGTCCTCGACCAGTCCGTGTTCTTCGGCCTGCGCAACACCGGCAGCATCGAGACGATGTCGCGGTTCCTGGGTGTGGACCAGACTGCGGGGCACACATCGGAATCGGAGGGATCGCAGGTGGGGAGGCTCTCGCAGTCTGACCCGATCCGGTTCCAACCGTGCCCGACGACCATCGCGGGTCTCCTTTACGAACCTCTGATCGGACGTCGCCCGGATCCTCGCCAGAAGGTTCTGGGGATCCAGATGCTCGTTCACCCACGCCAGATTGCTGCAGGCTTCGACGCCGAGGTCATCCACCAGGCGACTATTGATGCCGCCCGGATGCTTGTGGCCGGCGGGTGGCGGGTGCTGAGCACACCCTTTCACCCCGACGACGCCGAGGTGTCTCGACAGCTCGTCGCAGAAGTGCCGGAAGTCGAGGAAGTCAGGCTCTACGGAACAGGTGTCGGATTCTTCGCCGGCTTCGAGCTGTTCTCCTCCATTCCCTATGTGCTGGGCGGGCGCGGTCATGCGCAGATGATCCCCTTCGGTGTGGGCTCGATTCCGATCTCGCTGGACCTGCACGCGAAGCTGGGCTATTTCGCCCACGACATCGGACATCCCGAGTTCATCGTGCCTGTCACCGATGATGGGGCGCAGCAGGCAAACACCCTGGCCGAACGCATCGTCGACACGATCGAACAGGCATATGCCCAAGGCCACGAGCTGCAGGACGACCTCACGTCGACACAGCGCAGACTCTTCGACGTCACGAGAGACAACCACAGCGAAATCCAAGATGCGCTGGGACCTGCCACGGACTCCGGTCAGCCTCGAGCCGCTGAGGCACGTCTGCGTACCGAGCGCGACATCCGAGCCGAGGAATTCCACCTTGCCGCTGTTGCCGAGGCAGAGGAGTTCGGCAACGACCAGACCCGCGAGATCTCGAAGGCTCGCCGCGAGCACAGGCAGGCGATCGACGAGGCAGCGACCTATCGGAGGGGCCTCGAAGGCGAGCGCGAGAAGCTCCGTGGGGAACTTTCACAGACGACGAAGCAGCTCGAGAAGCGGTCTGCTGAACTCACTGCCCAGACTGTGGAGGCGGACCGTCACGCGAAGGAAGCCGACGATCTGCAGAAGAGACTCGACGAATCCGACGCCCAGCTCACAGCGGTCCATGATCGCACTGTTTCGGCTGAGGCACGGGCCCTCATCGACAAGACCGTGCATGGCGTGACATGGAGAGCGCGAAGGCTCAGGCGCAAGCTCAGGCGCTGAACGCCGCGGCCCCGGCAGCACGGCCCGCACCTGGCGGCGCTCGTTCGACCGCATCCGCGAGGGGATCGCGACGACGGTCTCACCACCACTTCTGCGAGGGGACACGAAATCGGCCCCACCACCTCGGCGAGGCGATGGGGCCGATTGCAAACGATCAGACGATCGCGCGAAGGTTCAGACGATCAGATCAGACGCTGACCTTGCGCAGCGAATCGATCTTCGATTCCTCACCTGGCATGACGCGCTTCTCGCCGTCGCCGAAGGCGGTTTCGAGAACGCGGACTCCCTTGACGAGCGAGGTGAACTCGCGTGGTTCCATCGATGCGGACTGGTCCGAGCCCCACATCGAGGAGTCCAGCGTGATGTGGCGTTCGATGGTCGCGGCGCCCAGAGCTGCGGCGGCGAAGGAGATCTCGAGGCCCAGCTCGTGGCCGGAATAGCCCACGTTCACACCGTAGCGCTCGCGCATGGTGGTGATGGCCTTGAGGTTGACCTCTTCGGGAGGCAGCGGGTAGGTCGAGGTGGCGTGCATGAGGACCAATTTGTCGCGATCGAAGACCTCGACAGCGGCATCGAGTGTGGCCCAGTCGGACATGCCCGAGGAGCACAGGACGGGCTTGCCGGTCGCGGCGATGGCGCGGAGGAGTTCGAAGTCCGTCAGCGAGGCCGAAGCGACCTTGTAGGTCACGGCGTCGAACTCGTTTTCGAGGAAGTCCACGGAGTCAGTGTCCCAGGGGGAGGCGAACCACTGCAGACCGACTTCCTTGGCGTAACGGTCGATCTCGGCGTACTCTTCCTTGCCGAACTCGACGCGCCACTTGTAGTCGAGGTAGGTCATCTCGCCCCACGGGGTGGAGCGCATCTTCGACTTCTGGTGTTCGGGCACAGCCACATCGGGGTTGCGCTTCTGGAACTTCACGGCCTGGGCACCGGCGGTGACGGCGACATCCATGAGCTGCTTCGCGATTTCGACGTCGCCGTTGTGGTTGATGCCGATTTCGCCGATCATGTACACGGGCTGATTCGGGCCGACGAGGTGATTGCCGATGGCCACTGGGGCGAGTTGATCAGTCATGAAACCTGCTTTCGATTGGTACGCATCGGTTCTGCGTGATTCGTGAGCAACGGCTGTTGCTGCTGGATGGACGGTTGCTTGATGTGTGGGTCTGAGTCGAGGACCGATGTCAGTCCTCGCGTCGGCAGCTGCTGCTTTGCCTGGTCGGACACGGGGATGAGGTCGCAGATTTCGCGGACCGCCCCCTTTCCGCCGGGCCGATCGAGGACCACCCGAGCCGCTGCGAGCACCTTGGGGTGGGCGTCCGCGACGGCGATGGGCCAGCCGACGACGTCGAAGGCTTCGAGGTCGTTGATGTCATTTCCGACGTAGGCCACGCGAGCCGCGTCGAGGCCCTGTTCATCGATCCACGAGGCCAGGACCTTCGCTTTATTGTCGACGCCCTGGGTGACATCCACATGAAGTTTCTCCGCCCTGCGGGTGACGACTGGATTGCGTTCCTTCGACAGGATCATGACAGGCAGCCCTGATTTCACGAGGCGTGAGACTCCCATGCCGTCGCCGCGGTGGACGCGGACCTGTTCGTTGCCGTCCTCGTCGACGTAGGCGCCGTCGTCGGTGTGGACTCCGTCGAAGTCGGTGACGAGTCCGTCGACGTCGATGACCTGCGCGGTCTCCTGCGTGGAGGCGATCGCGCGGACCAGTGACAGGTCCGACATGTCGTCGATTTCGCGGGCGTGCTCGGGCGGGACCTCTTCGATCGTGACCCGGCCGAAGAAGCGGTGTTCGTGTTCGACCAGGCCGTCGGTGCGCATGACGTAGAACGCGCCGGTCTCGTTGTAGTGCTTGGCCCGGTCCTGGCGGCGGGGCCGGAAGCTGGCTTCGTGACCGACGGCCACTGCCGATTCGCCATCGTCGAGGCGCCACAGGAACGAGTGGTCCTCGACGGCGGAGAACACGACGTCGGCCTCATCGTCGCGGACGGCGGCGACCGCGTTGTCGATCGAGGCCGAGTCGATGAACGGCGAGGTGCACTGCATGAAAACCGTGGTGTCGAATTCCTCGCCGAGGTTGGCCAGCGTGTAGATCAGGGCCGACTCACTGCTCGCGGTGTCACCGGCGATGTCAGCGGGACGATGGGACACCTCGGCGCCGGCCCGGATTGCCTCTGCGGCGATGCCGTCGTGGTCGGTCGAGACGACCACCCGATCGATGCTCGGCGTCGCCAGGGCCGCGTTGATCGCGCGTGCCAGAAGCGAGACGCCGGCGACCTTCTGCAGGTTCTTCAGCGGAATTCCCTTGGATCCGCCCCGGGCGGGAATGATGGCCACGGCCCGATGCGGCCGTGCTGCGCTCTCATCGTCGGCGGACGCTGTGGCCACGCGATCGGTGGGCGCTGGGGGAGTCAGAGTCGATTGGTAGTTCACAATGATTCGACGCTATCGACGGCATGTGGCCCCCAGGTGAACGAGCAATGTCGCCGAGGCGACACCTTCGTGGCGGGTGTGTGTCGAGGTGCCGTGGGGCGGGGTCTGTCGCCCGAGGCGGGGCTGAACGGTCAGCGCCAGGTGACG
>NZ_JAKDJU010000022.1 GCF_030453725.1 Brevibacterium picturae | reverse complement strand
GTGACACGTCCAACCGTGACACGCCGGGCCGGACGCGTGGTTGGCACTTCCTCGACAACGCCGAGGCGAGCCTGACGATCCGCGGGACCCGCATCGACTTCTGCGGGCTGGGGGACTCCCACATCGACCGTGACCGGATCCGAATGAATGCCGACGCCGAGTCACGCGGGACCGACGCTCTCGACTATCCTCGGTTCGATCCTGATGCAGGGGTGAAAGTGGGCGTCACACATGCGCCGTATTCGCGCACACTGGAGGCGCTCACCTCGGCGGGGGCCGATCTCATCATGACCGGGCACACCCACGGGGGGCAGATCCGGGTGCCCTTCTGGGGCGCGCCGGTGACGAACTGCGACCTCGATCGGACACGTGCCAGGGGCCTGTTTCCCTACCGGAAAGCTCTCGTCGAGATCTCTGCAGGATTGGGATTCTCACCCTTTTCACCGGTGCGTTTCGCCTGCCGTCCCGAGGTCAGCCTGTTGACTCTCGTCCCCAAGGACTGACGTTCTCATCGGTTTTTGAGAATTTGCACAACTCGGATTAGTTAAACTTGGTTTCATGGTGTCTCCTGAGTCAAATCCGAATCCGACCAAGACAGGTGCGTTTCTCCAGTTCGTCGCCGTGAGCGCGGTGGCGGGGGTCGTCGCAGCCGGTCTTGCCATCCCCGGGGTCGGTGTCGCTACTGCCAGCGCAAACAGTGCGGTCGACATCTTCAACTCACTTCCCGCCACCCTCGAGGTCAAGGACTTGGGCGAGAAATCGACGATGCTGGCCTCCGATGGTTCGGAGATCGCAGAGTTCTACTGGCAGAACCGCGTCGAGGTGCCCCTCGACGAGATCTCTCAGGAGATGCAGGACGCCACGATCGCCGTCGAGGACTATCGGTACTTCGAACACGGCGGAGTCGACATCGAGGGCATCGCGCGTGCCGCGGTGCACAACATGGTGTCCTCGACGACGCAGGGCGGGTCGACGCTGACCCAGCAGTACGTGAAGAATGTGCTGGCGGAGAACGCCCACGCCAAAGGCAACGAGGAAGGTGTGGAAGCGGCCAAGGAATCCGATGGTGTGGAGGGCTACGCACGCAAGCTGCGCGAGGCCAAGCTCGCTGTGGCGGTTGAGAAGAAGTACGACAAGAAGGACATCCTCAACCGGTACATGAACATCAACAACTACTCGGGTTCGCCCAATGTCTACGGTGTTCAGGCGGCTGCCCACAGGTATTGGGGGATCGACGCGAAGGATCTGAATATCGAGCAGTCGGCGATGCTCGCCGGCATCGTGCAGAATCCTTCGGCCTTCAACCCGCAGCGTTTCCCCGACCAGGTGGAGAAGCGCCGCAACACTGTGTTGGGGCAGATGCTCAAATACGATCACATCACGCAGAAGGAATACGACAAGGCGGTCAAGACCGGCCTCAACCTCGATCTGCATGAGACTCCGAACGGCTGTACCTCGGCGAAGAGCAACGCGGAGTTCTTCTGCGACTACGTTGAGAATGTCATCAAGAACGACGAGACCTTCGGCGAGACCGTCGACGAGCGCCTCGCCTTTCTGCAGCGCGGCGGACTGACGATCAAGACGAGCCTCAACCCAGATATCCAGAAGATCGCAGACAAGCAGGTCAAGAAGCGCGTTCCTGTGGGCGATCCCTCGGGTGCCGGACACGCATTGGTCACGATCGAACCCGGCACCGGCGAGGTCATCGCCATGGCCGAGAACCGTGAATACACGGTGGGCGAGGTCAAGGACAATGAGAAGAACAAGAAGACCAGCATCAACTACACCGTCGACAGGAAACACAACGGCGGTGGCGGATTCCAGGTCGGTTCGACATGGAAGCCCTTCGTGCTGGCGACGTGGCTGAAATCCGGCAAAAGCCTCAACACCACGGTCAACGCCACGAGGCGCAATTTCCCGTCCAGCTCCTGGAAATACGACGGCTGTCCGAACATGGCCGGCGACTGGGAGCCCAACAATGCCGGCGACGGTGAGGGCAAGGGGTCGATGAGCGCGCTCGAGGCCACGAAGCACTCCGTGAACACCGGTTATGCTGCCATGGGCAATCAGCTCAACATGTGCAAGATCATGGACACCGCCATGGACCTGGGAATTCGCTATGGCAGCGGCGAGAAGCTGGATACGGTTACCCAGAGTGGAGCCGGAAAGGGAGGGGTCGAAGCGGTCCGACCGTCCTCAATCCTGGGTATCGTCGAGACCACCCCGATCGCCATGGCAGCGGCATTCGCGACCTTCGCAAACGAAGGCGAGTTCTGCGGACCGAAGCCGATCACCTCGATCAAGGACCGTTCGGGCAAGAAGATCGACGTACCGGGAGAAGGCTGCAAGCGAGTCCTCGACAAAGAGGTCGCCAAGGGCGTTGCCTACGCCCTGACGCAGACGTTCAACGGCGGTACGACCAGCCAATTGAAGATCGGAGCACCGGCGGGTGCAAAGACCGGTACGACGAACTTCGATGTGGGCCACACCTGGCTGCTCGGTTTCACGAAGACCCTGTCAACCGCAGTCTGGACCGGTGACCCGTCCGGAACGCGCGACTGGCGCACAAACAGCCAGGGTGCGGTTCGCGGATTTGTCTACGGTGCCACGATCTCAGGTAAGACCTGGCAGGCCTACATGAATGAGGCGGTCAAGGAGACGACAGGCAACACCGGCTTCCCCAAGCCGAGCGGCAAGTACATGGGCGGCGGAGGCTCCAGCGGAGGCTCCGGCGGCGGTGGTGGCACCGGAGGCGGTGGCACCGGCAGCCAGAACGGCGGCACCGGAGGCGGTGGCAGCAGCAACGGCGGAGGCGGCACCGGAGGTAACGGCGGAGGCGGAAACGGCGGTGACGGCGGCGGCACCGGCGGCGACGAAGACGAAGCACCGGGCCTCGGCGGCAACTGAGCGCCGGACATCCTGAGAGACAGCGGGGTGGGACGATCATCACGATCGGCCCACCCCGTTCTCGTCTGTCGGGGGTAGTTCACACTGTGGCACGGCTGGCTGTGGGTGTACGGGTTCTCGGCTAGTGTTGGGAACGACGATGATTGCCGGTCGCGCTCGTGCAGAACGATCGGCGTTTCGTCCATGCAGACGCTCGCTCCGATGACGCATCGGAGGTTCGGGCACACAGAGACTCAAGGAGAATCATGACCAAGTGGGAATACGTCACAGTGCCGCTCATCGTCCACGCGACGAAGCAGATCCTCGACCAGTGGGGCGAAGACGGGTACGAGCTCGTCCAGGTCGTTCCGGGCCCCGACAACAACGGGCTCGTGGCGTACCTCAAACGTCCCAAAGACTGAAGCGGCAGAGCCTGAGCACTCACCAGACCTGAAACCCTGATCCGAAACACTCTCGTCGAAGGAGCACCCATGTCGAAGACTCTTGACCGCATCGATGAACTCGGTCTCACCCTGCCCGATGTCGCCGCTCCCGCCGGTGCCTACGTCCCGGCGCTGCGCACCGGCAACTACGTCTACACCTCGGGCCAGCTGCCTGTCGTCGACGGGAAGCTGCCGGCGACGGGCCACATCGGTTCGGACGTGGACCTGGAGACCGGCTACGACCTGGCGCGGACTGCAGGGCTCAACGCCCTGGCAGCGATCGCCGGCGTCATCGGCGACCTCGACCAGGTCGTGCGCGTG
The DNA here is from genome assembly GCF_030453725.1 of Brevibacterium picturae. Lineage (GTDB taxonomy): Bacteria > Actinomycetota > Actinomycetes > Actinomycetales > Brevibacteriaceae > Brevibacterium > Brevibacterium sandarakinum_A. The sequence continues at coordinate 25,415 of NZ_JAKDJU010000022.1, read as the reverse complement.
GTCAAAGTGACCGGGTTCGTCAACTCGGCCGATGACTTCACACAGCAGCCGTCCGTGATCAACGGAGTCTCCGAACTCTACGGCGAGATCTTCGGTGACCGTGGTCAGCACACGCGCAGCGCCGTGGGCGTGAACACTCTTCCTCTCGGCACTCCCGTCGAGGTCGAGGTCATCGTCGAGGTTGAGGACGATGCCGCTTAGCGGACGCACTCTGCCCGTCTCGTCGGAGCTGCGTTGGCTCTTGGACCAATGGCAGTCCGACGGGCGGTTCCCGGTCCCCGAAGCTCCACGACCTGCCTCGGCGATCGTGTTGATCCGAGACTCACTGGAGGGTGTGGAAACCTTCATCACCCGGCAGCTCGACGCCAGGGGAGTCGAGGACCGCAACCGCTTGGCATTCCCGGTCAGCAATCTGCGTCCCGGCGATCTGCGCAGCCTGCCTCTGGCCGGATGGAGATCGGCCCGCTGTGCGAGGACTCTGAACATCGAGAACAAGTCACGAGCCCTGCAGCACTTTTCGGCAGCGGCCCGCATCGCGTTCGCCGCGGCAGGTGTTCTGCTGGCGGAAGACGTTGACCGAGACATTGTGGCCGCACCGCAGACGGAATGGCGCGGAACCCGGTCACGCCTGTTCGCCAGCGAGATCAACTGGTCGCAGGTCCTGCGCGAACGCGACCTCAAACTGCGCCCTGACCTGTGCAAACCCTGGCTGCGTTGGATCAACACGGGGACCCAGCTGCACCGCTTCGACACCACCTACTTCGTGGCCACCGTGCCCTTCGGCCAAAGCGTCGACTTTCTTTCCCCGAACGAGACCTCGGGAGGGTGGAAACGGCCCGAGGAGATCCTTTCCGATGCTGGTGGAGATCCCGACAGGATCAGTGCGAGCACACGTCTCATTGCCGAGAGCCTGCTCGACGTGCCGAGCGTCGGCGCGGCCATGGCACAGGTCCGCGACCTGCACCCGCTGCGTCCCGAGGTCACCAACGAGGACGGTGAATGGCGGGTCGTCATCCACCCCGGACGCGACCTCTACCGCAAAGGCACCCTGCGCGATTACGCGGTGGCCGTCGGCGACGACGAGAACGACCAGAGCCCAGGGTTTCTGTCCCTGAGCGACGATGACGACAACAGCGCCGAAACCGGCGAGGAGGAGACCGAGGACTCATGAGGATCCGCGCGAACAACCCATCACCGATGACACTGACGGGGACGAACACCTATGTCATCGCATCGGCGGACGACACCTCGGCGGTGCTCATCGACCCCGGTCCCGAGATCACCGAACACCGCGAGAACTTCCTCGCCGAGGTCGGGGACCGGAGGCTGTCCGCCATCATCCTCACCCATCAGCATGCCGACCACTCGGAGATGCTCGGCAGTGTGGAGACGTGGGCGCCGGGGGTTCCCGTGCATGCGGCCCTCGAGAAGTTCAGCCGCCTGAGCCCTCCAGCCGCCGATGGTGACAGGATTGCGTTCGGCGCCGACACGGCCGATGTCATGGAGGTCATCGCGACACCGGGACACACGATGGACAGCATCAGTCTCATCCACGACCACGTGCTCTACAGCGGCGATACGGTCCTGGGGGAGGGGACGACCATCGTGACGCATCCCGAAGGGTCCCTGCGCGACTACCTCAATTCTCTTGACCGGTTGCTGCAGCTGCTCGACGAGGGTGCCTATTCGACGATCGAGCCCGCACACGGTCCCAGCATCGAATCCCCCGCCCAGGTGCTCGAGTACTACCGCAGCCACCGGCTCGAACGCATCGAGCAGGTGGCAGCGGCCCTTGAACAGGGAGCCACGAGCGCCACCGAGGTCTGTGACATCGTCTACCACGACGTCGACCCGAGCGTCCGCGGTGCCGCCGAGCAGATCGTGCGCGCCCAATTGAATTACCTGGGAGCCCTCGCGGCCGACGACCAAGGGTGAGCCGCGACCTGCACCGGCTGACGATCTCCCCGGGCAGCGCAGGAACGCGACAGCACAGGAACGCCCAGGCACAATGCGTGTCTGGGCGTTCCTGTGACGTGCGAGTTCAGTGGTTCGGCAGCAGCCGAGGACTGATCAGCGGGCGCGGTTGCGCATGCGCTCCATGTCGAGGATGACGACGGAACGAGCCTCGAGGCGAATGAAGCCGCGGGCGGCGAAGTCGGCCAGGGCCTTGTTCACGGTCTCACGTGAGGCGCCGACGAGCTGCGCGAGCTCTTCCTGCGTCAGGTCGTGCGCGACGAGGACACCGTCGGGTGCAGGCTTCGAGAAGCGGGAGGCGAGGTCCAGCAGTGCCTTGGCGACGCGACCGGGAACATCGGAGAACACGAGGTCACCCACGGTCTCGTTGGTTCGCCGCAGGCGCTGCGCAAGGGCCTTGAGCAGATTCATCGCTGCGCGCGGACGTTCATCGAGCCACGTGGTGAGATCCTCATGCTTGAGGCTGAGCAGCTCGGACTGAGAGACAGCGGTGACGGAGGTCGAACGTGGACCCGGATCGAAGAGGCTGAGCTCGCCGATGATCTCACCCGGACCGATGACCGAGAGCAGATTCTCGCGGCCGTCGGAGGACTCACGGCCGATCTTGAGCTTGCCGCTGGAGACGATGTAGAGCTCATCACCGGCATCGCCTTCGTGGAAAAGCACGGTTCCCCGACGGAGGCTCCGCGGGTTCATGAACTTCATCAATGCGCTTGTCGCTTCATCGTCCAAACCTGCGAAGAGCGTGGCGCTCCGCACAACTTCAATATCCACTGTGTCCTCCTTGTCGTGGTAATCACAGATAAATCTACCTGGTCAACGGTGCTGATACCAGCAAAGGCGCGGGAGTTTGCGGCATTAGTGCAAAACAGGGGGTTTTGCTGGCGTTTCCTCCACCCTCGCCGAGGTGGGGGACGATTGCGTACGGACGATCCCGTTCGACGGGCAGCTGCAGGGCAACCTCGGCGATGTGAGGGACGCCACTGCGGAAATGCGGGGCACGGATTAGGATGGTGAGTCGTGTTGACGGTGGCAGAGAAGAGCGCGCGGAAGTTCGCCGAGGAAACCCCATTGGGTCGGACCCGACGGGCGCGGAAGATCAATCGTATCCTCGCCGATGTATACCCGAATGCGAAATGCGAACTCGACTTCGAGACGCCGTTCCAGCTCCTCATCGCGACAGTCCTGTCCGCGCAGACCACGGACATCCGCGTCAATGCGGTGACACCTGGCCTGTTCTCCGTCTTCCCCGACGCACACAGCCTCGCGGTGGCCAACCTCATCGAGGTCGAGGAGCTCATCCATTCGACGGGCTTCTACCGGGCGAAGGCCCGCAACATCGTCAAACTCGCCAACGAACTCGTCGATACCTACGACGGAGAGGTCCCCAACTCACTGGAGAAGCTGATCACACTCGCCGGAGTCGGACGGAAGACGGCGAACGTGGTGCTCGGCAACGCCTTCGACACTCCGGGCCTGACCGTCGACACGCACATGGGCAGGCTGGCGCGCAGGCTCGGATGGACCGACGAAGAGGATCCGGTCAAGGCCGAGCACGACATCGCGGCACTGTTCCCGAAGAAGGAACTCACCGTGCTCTCCCACCGAGTGATCTTCCACGGACGACGTATCTGCCACTCCCGCAGACCCGCCTGCGGCGTCTGCCCGCTGATGGCGCTGTGCCCCTCGTTCGGGACCGGAGAACTCGATCCGGAGAAGGCACGGGCGATGCTCAGATTCGAAATGGCGCCCCAAGCATGAGCGCCGAGGCGTGTGAACACCCACAGGTGGAACGCGACCAGACACTGCGGACGCAGCTGGAGAATCTCGCGGCGTCGGACGGTTCGCCGCTGTGGCTGCGACGCGCGAAGGCTCCGGACGATGTGACGGTGCGTGACGCCGCGGTCCTCATGCTCTTCGGCAGGGGAGGCCGACCGCGCACAGATGCTGGCCGGATCCAGGCTTCGCGTTTGGCGGATTTGGGCGTCGATGACGTCGATATCGTTCTCCTGCAGAGGGCGAACACGCTCCGGAACCACCCGGGGCAGGTGGCGTTCCCGGGCGGCGGACGAGATTCCGGAGACGATTCGCTGGTCGCTGCGGCCCTGCGTGAGGCGCAGGAGGAGGCCGGGATCGTCCCTTCGACGGTCGATGTGCTCGGGCAGATGGACCCGCTCTACATTCCAGTCAGCAAGTTCCAGGTCGCGCCGGTCATCGGGTACTGGGCTCAGCCGGGTGCGGTGCGGGTGATGGACAAGTCGGAGTCGTATTCCGTCTATCGGATCTCCGTCGCCGACCTGGTGGCTCCGGCCAATCGCGGCACCTTTGCCCGACCGGACCTGAAGATCACAACACCGGCCTTCGACGTCGGAGTGCTCAAGGTGTGGGGTTTCACCGCGGGCATCCTCGACTTCGCTCTCGACCACCTCGGCTGGGCCGAAGAGTGGGATCGCGACGAGCCCATCGACATCGACTTCTGAACGATCTGGGGTTGCTGACTCCTGAGGCTTGCCGACCTCGCAGCGTCACTGAATCCGCAGCGAAAGCGATTCCGGATGACATGACGGGAGTTGGTGCTACGAGCGCCTGACCTCGCCTGATACTGGGACAAAATGTCGTGTCAGTGGCGAAGGCTAGTCTGATCGGTATGGAAGCGCAGACGGTTCCCGACGTGATCACCGAGATCCACCGGTGGCATGAGGCGCTGTCGAGTCTGCCTCCAGCCCTCAGCGAAACCGAGGCCATCGACCGCATCACCGCGCTTGAGGAGCTGACGTCTGCCGCGGCGGCGGCCCAGGCCAGGGAAACTCTGACGTTCGACATGCGTCGCCGCAATCACGAGGCCGAAGACGGAGTCTCGAGTACGAAGCAGGGCAGGGGCATCGGGGCGGAGATCGCCCTCGCTCGTAAGGTCTCCCGTGCGCGTGGCAGCACGTTGCTCAAGTTCTCACGCTCGCTGCTCGTCGATCTTCCCCAGACGTATTCAGCGCTGAAGACCGGCCGCATATCCGAAGAGAAGGCGCGCACAGTCGCAAAGGAGACCGACTGGCTGCCCAGGGACAAACGTCGTCAGGTCGATGAGCGTATGGCCGACAGACTCGCCGAGGTGGGCGTCGGGAGGCTCGGCAACGAGGTTCGGGCGCTGGCTCAGCAGATCGATCAGAAGGCCGCGGTCGAGCATCTCGAGAGATGCACGGAGGAGCGTGCAGTGTCGGTGCGTCCCGCTCCGGGCAACATGGCCTATCTCACCGCGCTCCTGCCCCTGCCTCAGGCGGTGGCCGCCTATGCGAATTTGAAGAAGTCTGCGGCCTCCCTCATCGGCACCGGGGATTCAGGTCAGCGGACACAGTCTCAGGTCATGGCAGATCTGCTCGTCGAACGGACTACGGGTCAGGATTGTGCTGAGGCCGTGCCGACGGAGATCCATCTTGTGATAAACGATGACAGTCTGGTCGCTCCGGGAGACACCCCTGCATGGCTTCCCGGATTCGGCCCACTGCCGGCAGGGGCGGCTCGCGAGTTCGTGGCCGAGAACGAGGCGACGGTTTTCCTGCGCAGGCTCTACGCTCGTCCCGAGGACGGCCAACTGGTGCGCATGGACTCGAAGCGCCGGGAATTCTCGGGACTGCTGCGACGAATGATCGTCATCCGTGACGACGTCTGCCGCTCACCGTGGTGCGATGCCCAGATCAAGCATGCCGACCATGCCGCTGCCTTCGTTGCCGGTGGCGAAACTGCTTGGAGCAATGGTTCTGGATTGTGCGCCGCCTGCAACTACGCGAAGGAGCTGACGGGGTGGAAGCATGAAGCGACTCCTGAGAAGCTGATCGTGAAGACGCCCACGGGCCACCGCTACGAGACGCGAACCAGGCCGATCGACCCCCGCGCGAGCGACGGCAGCGCCGAGCGCCCTGATGCTGACGATCAGAGTGTTGTTGACGTTCAGGGAGCTGCTGGCGGTCCTGGAACAGGAACTGACCCCGAGGAAACGGCTTCGACCGCATCGGCTTCGAGCGCAGAGAAGCGACGGCGGCGATACCGGGAAATCGACCAGACTCATGGCCCGCCGTTGAAACGTCAGCGGTCAAGTGACAGCCCCAGTGGCAGGCCGCGGCCCGATCAAGCGACAAGCGCAGTCGAATATCTCTTCGGTGCGCGGTTGCGCACTTTCCTGACCGCGGAGTCGGCACGGTGAAGGTGCCGGTGTCCGCAGCTCGGCCGGGCACCGTGTCGGCAGCTCGGCCGGGGAACGTGTCGGCAGCGAGGTCACCGACGTCCGACTCTTGCATTGAATAGGCGTGCGGCCCAGCAGCGTGGCCCCAAACGGGAGATGAGTGTCGAGAAGATCGTCGATGCTGCGATCGAGATCGCTGACAATGAGGGACTCTGCTGCTGATGCAGGAGGAGGCCACGGGGCTGCCGCCCGAGGGTGATGAGGAAAACCCAGCGTGACGGGTGCGGCTCAAGGAACTGTACGAAGCTCAGACGACGATTTACCGCAGCAAGGCGTGGCTCCTGGCGATGCCGATCATGGGCAGTCCGATCACCCCGAACAGCTCGGCATGGCTTGATGCCGGCCTGGAAGCGCTGTCAACGACGTCACTGACACAGGATGAGCGAATAGCCGCATCCCTGTTGGTCACCGGGCCGCCCGTTGGCACGGATCCATCCTTGCTGGCTACCAACAGCAGGGACGAGCCAGCGGGCTGAATGCCACCGAGGTCTCCGAGCGAGAATCTCAGCTATATGATGCCGTCATCACGGACGATGGTTACCCGTTCCTGCGTCGGGCCATAGACGCGGGGTGCTCACCTCGGAGTTCGAACCGTTCGTCTTCGGGCTCGATCGAGGACTGGACGGGCTGGCCGAGTACATCGAGCGGGTCGGACGTGAACGTGAGCGAGTCCATGTCGATGGTTCCGAGAGTGCAGAAGCCGACGACTGCTCCGGCGAAGAGGAAGAGCCTGGTGGCGCTGCGATGGACACACCGCAGGGCATCGGCGGCGAGGATCCGGAAGTTGTTGCCGCCAAGAAATATCGGGAAGCGCAGAAGGCGGTGAAGCAGGCTCAGAAGGTTCTCGCGGAGGCGCGCAAGCGCGAGCGACAGGTTCTTCGTGAGGCCAAAGAACGGGTCGCTAAGCGTCGCTGACGGTTGAATGCGTCGGTGGCGCCGGGCTGAACCCGACGCCACCGATGTGTGGAGCTATTCTGCTGTTCTTTGTTGCGAGGTCTCTCAGTACCGAGGTCCCGAAGGGTTCTTCACCGCGCGCTTGACCGCAGCGACCAGGGATTTGGCCGAATCGATCGCAGTGCCCGGAACAGGGTTGCCCTTCTTGAACAGCGGAAGGGCAATGAGCACGAGGATGATTGCGAGCACCGCGAGGATGCCGAAGACGATGAGGAAGCTTCCCCACCACGGCCATCCCAGACCTTCGTGGAATGCGGCGGCCCCAGCGAAAATCACCATGAACGACGACAAGAACAGGAAGAACAGGGCTACGACGGCAAGCGCCGAACCGATGCCCAAGTTCTTCGCGCCGGCTGTGGCCTCAGCCTTGGCCAGCGCAATTTCCTCCTCGGCGATCGCTTTGGAATCGTCGCCGATGCCTTTGATCAGTTCGCTGATCGACCTCTCAGCCATGAGTGCTCCTATCGACAAAAACTTGGACAATCTTTCTTAAGAGTAGTCTGAACGCGGCCGGTGGCCAAAGAAGAACGGGCAATAAAACGAGAATAACCCGCCGGATGAATCTCGAACAGCTCTCTGCGAGCATCCGTTCCCACCGGCGGGTTCTTCTCAGCGCGAGATCAGGACTTCGCCACCGATTCCTCGATGAGGTCCATGACAGACGAGTCGGCCAATGTCGAGGAGTCTCCCACCTTGCGATGTTCGGCGACATCCTTGAGCAGGCGACGCATGATCTTGCCCGAACGGGTCTTCGGCAGCTCGGACACGATGTGGACCTTCTTCGGCTTCGCGATCGGTCCGATGTCCTTGCCGACGTGCTGGCGCAGCTCCTCGGAGGACTCGGGTGTGTTCTCCACCCCGCCGACGACGATGACGAAGGCGACGACCGCCTGGCCGGACGTATCGTCGGCCGCGCCGACCACAGCCGCCTCGGCGACATAGGGGTGAGCGACCAAGGACGACTCGATCTCCGTGGTCGACAGGCGGTGCCCGGACACGTTCATCACGTCATCGACACGGCCGAGGAACCAGATGTCCCCGTCCTCATCGCGCCTGGCTCCGTCTCCGGCGAAGTAGGTCTCCTCGAACCGTGACCAGTAGGTCTCCTTGAAGCGCTCGGGATCTTTCCAGATGCCGCGCAGCATTGACGGCCACGGCTGGCGAATGACGAGCAGCCCACCCTCGGGTCCGGCAGGGCTGTTGCCCTCGTCGTCGACGACGTCGACGGAGATGCCGGGGATCGGACGCTGCGAAGAGCCTGGCTTCGTCGACATCACGCCGGGCAGCGGTGCAATCATGTGCGCGCCGGTCTCTGTCTGCCACCAGGTGTCGACGATAGGGCAGCGCTCACCGCCGATGACGCGGTGGTACCAACGCCAAGCCTCCGGGTTGATCGGTTCGCCGACGCTGCCGAGCAGACGCAGGCTGGAGAGGTCGTACTTCTCCGGAATCTCCTCACCCCACTTCATGCACGTGCGGATCGCAGTCGGAGCAGCATAGAGGATCGTTGCCTTGTACTTCTCGACGATCTCCCACCAGCGGCCCTGGTGGGGTGTGTCGGGCGTGCCCTCATAGACGATCTGGGAGACGCCTGCGGCCAACGGACCATAAGTGACGTAGGAGTGTCCGGTGACCCAACCGACGTCTGCCGTGCACCAGAACACATCGGATTCGGGCTTGATGTCGAACACCGACTTCATCGAGTAGAGCACCTGGGTGAGGTAGCCCCCTGACGTATGCAGAATGCCCTTGGGCCTACCTGTCGTACCCGAGGTGTAGAGGATGAACAGTGGATTCTCGGAATCGAAGAATTCGCATTCGTGTTCGGGGCTCGCCTTCGCCACGGTCTCGTCCCACCACTGGTCGCGGCCGTCGACCATTTCGACGTCCTGACCGGTACGGCGGACCACGAGGACGGTCTCGACAGGGGTGTCCCCGTGAGACAGCGCCTCGTCGACGGCCGGTTTGAGGCTCGTGGCCTTGGTGCGACGGTAGCTGCCATCTGCGGTGATGACCACACGTGCCTCGGCGTCGATGATGCGTGAGCGCAACGCGTCGGCCGAGAAGCCGCCGAAGACGACTGAATGAGCCGCACCCAGTCGGGCGCAGGCCAGCATCGAGATCATCGCTTCGGGAATCATTGGCAGGTAGATCGCCACACGGTCCCCGGCCTTGACTCCGAGGCCGGTCAGGGTGTTGGCGGCCCTGGATACCTCGGCGAGCAACTGTGCGTAAGTGAGGGAGCGGGAGTCGCCGGGCTCACCTTCGAAGTTGATGGCCACACGATCGCCATTGCCGGCGATGACGTGGCGGTCGAGACAGTTGTAGGCGACGTTGAGTTTACCGCCGATGAACCATTTCGCGAACGGGGGGTTGGTCCAGTCGAGAACTTCGCCGAAGTCTTCCTTCCAATCGACGAGTTCGCGGGACTGCTCGGCCCAGAAGCTCAGGTAGTCGGCATCTGCACGCTCGTATTCGTCGGCCTTGACGTTGGCGGCAGCGGCGAACTCCACTGGTGGAGCATAGACCTCGATGTGTTCTTCAGTGCTGTCGGTCATTTTTCCCTCCGGCTTCTTTGGTGGATCGAAAATTCTAGTTGCACTGTATACCCGAGATGGGGCCCTGGGGCACCGTCGTCCGTTCGATGAGCGGTGGTTTCCGGGGGTAGCAATCACCTTAATGCTGTGCTATAGGACACACTGCACGGGCCGGGTGAACCCTGCGGCAGGGCCCATTCGCCGATTCGCCTGCATCTGACAGGCGGCATAGAAGGAGTGCACAGGGGGTCCTGTTCTGCAAGGATGGGGTCGGAGTCTGTCAGGATGGAAACCAGACAGACACATGAAGTTTGACGACCCTGTCCCCACGAGCGACTGGAGTAAGCGATGAGTTCGCCGCAGCACCCAACTGGATCAGGACCACAGCAGTGGCATGATCAGCACGCGCAGAATCCTGGGCCGAGCAATCAACCGCAGTTCGGCCAGGGGCCGGCCAACGGACCTGGGCCTGCTTTCGGCGGAGGACCCGAGTCGCAAACATCCGGACCCGGTGGGTACGGCGGCGGCCCTGTCGGTTCGGCTGACCCCGGCCCCTTTGGTTCTGCTCCTGGTCCTTACGGTTCCGGACCTGGGCCACAGCAGGCAGGGTCGGCTCCTTATGGCTCCGCTCCCGGCTCAGGACCGTATGGTTCAGCCCCAGGACCGTATGGCTCTGCACCTGGCCCAAATGGTTCGGCAGGTCCTGGTCCGTATGGTTCTGCACCAGGTCCGTATGGTTCTGGTCCCGGTCCGTATGGCGCGGCCCCGGGACAGTTCGGTTCCGCTGGTCCGGTCGCGCCGAAGAGCCCCCGTACAGGACCGGGGCTTCTCGGGCCGCTGACACTGCGCGATCTGTTCCTGCTCTTCGCGGGATTCCTTTCGCTGTTCGTCCTCTTCGTGCCGTTCAAGACTGATGGGTTCATCTCATGGTCGCTGTGGCATTGGACCATCGACGCTATGGGCACCCTGACATTCGACGTGTTCGGAATCTGGCTGATCGTGGCGGCCGTGTTCGTCGGGAAGTTTGGCAACGGGCGGCTCAGAGTCGGTTCGCTCAGTCTCGATCAGGCGATCTCGGTTCTGTCCGGCGCTTCGTTCACCTTCGCGTTCGTACACCTGCTGACCTCGGTCCAGTACTGGCACATCGGAGCGTACCTCGCATTCTTCGCGGCGCTTATCGCCTTCTTCGCAGGCGTATTCACGATGCTTCCCTTCTTCGGCAAGGAATTCGCGGTTCGCGACGAGGTTGCTGCACACCCGAAGGCACGCCCCGTGACCAAACGCTCACCGCACCCCGCGCCTGTGGCGAATATGCCGGGGGCCCACAACGGCCCAGGCGGATTCGGCGCACCCTACGGGGGAGGCCAGCCCAACGGACCGATCGGTTCACAGGGGCAGCCAGGAACGCCCGGTCACCCGGGACAGCCCGGAGGCCCGGGCCAGTTCGGGCAGCCAGGGCAACAGGGGCAGCCAGGTCAGCCGGGGCAGTTCGCTGCGCCCGGTCAGCCGGGGCAGTTTGCTGCGCCGGGACAGTCGGCGCCGGGTGGTCAGTTCGCTGCGCCGGTCCAGAATGGTCAGCCCGACGGGCAAGATCAGTTCGGCGGCTCAAACCAGTTCGGCGGACCGGGACAGCCAGATGGGCAGGACCGGTTCGGTCAGCCCATCGGCGCCGAGCAGAACAATCCGTATGCTCCACCTGAGCAGCAGGTACAGGAAACATCGTTCGATTCCGCACCGGCTGCTGAAGATTCTGCGGAACAGTCGGTGCAGAGCACAGGATCAGGCCAGACCTACCTCGGCACTCAGCACTCACAGGAGCCCCAGCACACGCAGAGTGAACCGACGCAGACCTTCGGCTTCGGCGCTCACCGGGAAGAATCGCCATGGAGCAACGACGGCGAGACAGCAGTCCAGTCTCCGGTGCCTGCCGACAGTTCAAGCGCTGACAACTCGAGCAACTCGAGCGACCCGAGCGGCCCCGGCGCGGACGGCCTGAGCGCCGCCGAGTCGAACTCCGACAGCGAGAATGAGGACTCCTCGGGAGCGGGCACGACCGCAGCCGTCGCAGGTGCCGGCGCTGTAGGCGTCGGTGCGGCAGCTGCCGGAGCCGCCTCGGCGAACTCGGAATCCGAACGCCGTCGTGGACGCCATGCCGCTCCCGATTCAGACACCGAATCAGAAGCAGCTGACAGGCATGCCGACCGCATCGCAGATGGCGATGACCGCACGGATGTCTCGGATGTGACTGCGACGTCGACGTCGGACGGCTCCTCAGGGCTGACAGACGACGACTCCGCATCTCCTGCGGAGAGCAGTTCGTTTGCCACCAAGGTCAATGCTCATGACTCGGAGGCCAACATTCGTGCCACCGAGGGAGTTGCGCTCAAGCCGGAAAGCGACTCACCCGATGCGGCCGATTCAGCCGGTGCGGCAGATTCAGCCGGTGCGGCAGATTCTGTCGACTCGGCAGCCTCAACCGACTCGGGAGAGCCAGTCGACACATCCGGCTCGGATGATTCGGCGAATGTCGAACACACCGAGGGAAGCTCGACCGCCGCCGACGATCGTGGAACCGATTCCCAGGTTGCGGGGTCCCCTGCCGGGGGAGCGGCTGACGAAGCCACCGTCGTCAACGGTCCCGCCGCAACCGCCCCCAGTGCCGCACAACCAGGTGCCGCAGAACCCGGTGGTGCAGCATCCGGTTCGCAGAGTCCTATTCACCCGGAAGCTGACGAACCGACTCAGTATGTGCCGGTGGCCGGCTACGGCACCAGCGGCTCGGAAACTGGAGAGGCGAGTGGCCGCGGCGGAGACAACGCCGAGAATGCGCCTTCGGCTCCACGCTTCGGAGCCGCCAACGCCTCGTCAAACGCCTCCGCGATTGACAACGAGGAGACCGTCGCCCAGAGCGCGGTTCAGCCGGGCGGTGGCCCGGATGATCGCGAGGACCGGTCGGATGAGAGCCGGAACGACGCCGATCAGGACGGATCCAATCGCGGCACCAGCCAGAATGTCATCCAGGCGTTCTGGTTCGCCGTTCCGGAACCGCGCGAAGCGGTGGACGCGACCACCGGAATGCCGGTGTTCACGATTTACCCCGGCGACTGGTTCCTCGGCCTCGAGGACAACGGCTCGTGGTTCAAGGTCCGCGATTCTGATGGCCGTGAAGGACTCCTCCGCAACACCGAAGGTGTCCAACGCGGCTGAATCCACAACGGTCGACTCGTGTGCTCGGACTGTGGACAACAGTCCGAGCACACACCGTCTGACCATCCGAGCTGATTCCCTCGGACTGAGGCCATGAGGACTCTGACCGGGCGAGATGCTTCGCTCGACCATGTAGGGGCGGCTCCTGTGACTTGAATGCACAGGAGCCGCCCTTTTCGTATTCTGTCCACAGCCTGTTTGTCGGCGCTGTCATCACCGAAGACCACGGGTCCACGCTGACACCATGCAGGTAGCACTCATCACCGACCTCGGCGCCATCACCGACGAATGCGCACGGGTTGCCGAAAGCATCGGCATCTCCCTCAAGGTTCTGCCTCCCGACTCGGGCGGCTGGCAGAACGCGTCTCTCATCCTCCTCGGCGAGGACGTTCGCGAAGCTCCCGCCACGGACCATGCTGACCGCATCCTCGTCGTCCTCGACGGAGACGAACCGAGCTCAGCATGGAAACGTGCGGCCCACCTCGGCGTCGAACAGCTGGCGGTTCTGCCCTCGGCCGCGGAATGGCTGAGCGGTCGCATGATCGCAGCCGTCGAACCACCCGTGGCGCCCGGCGTCACCGTCGGAGTCGTTGCCGGATGCGGAGGGGCAGGAGCCTCGGTGCTCTCCTGCGCCCTCGCCCGCCGCGCGGGACCGGATGTGAGCACAGTCCTCGTCGACGCCGATCCACTGGGCGGTGGCCTCGACCTGGTGCTCGGTGCAGAGCAGGTCCCCGGACCACGCTGGGCCGATCTCAGCGCCTCCCGGGGCCAACTTCGGCCCTCGACGCTGAGCCAGGCGTTGCCCCGCCACGAGGGACTGGCGATCCTGTCCTGGGGCCGGGACGACATCCTCGACCTCGACCCGGACGTATTCGATGACTTCCTGGCCGCTGCCGGGCAGGCGTTCGACCTCGTCATCGTCGATCTGCCCCGCCACGCCCCACCGCAGTGGACGCGTCGGTGCCATCACGTCCTCCTCGTCTCCCCGGCACGGGTCCGCTCCGCGGTGGCTGCGTCCCAAGTCGCCAAACGCCTGTCCCAATCCCACCCCGACGTCCGACTCGTCGTCCGCGACACCGGTGCCGGAGGGCTCGACGCCGAACTCCTCTCCAAATCCATCGGGCTCGACCTCGCCGGCAGCATCCGGGATGATCGTGGCCTGTCCGCTGCCGTCGACCGGGGCGAAGGCATCCCAGGCGGAGCCCGACTGGGCAAGCTCGTCGAGCGACTCCTGGGGGAGTGGGTGGAATGAGCGAATGGCTCGACGCCTCGCTTGTGGCAGAGGTGCGCAAGACCCTGCTCGACAATCCGGGTCCGGTGACCACGGCAGCCGTCGCCGAGGCGGTTCAGCGCACCGGTCGGGTGCTCGGTTCCAGCGCCCTTCTCGAACTCGTGAATCGACTGTCCGCGCAGCTCTCCGGTGCCGGTCCGCTCCAGGCAGTGCTCGAGGTCGCCGACACCACCGATGTCTTCGTCAACGGCCCGCGTGAGATCTTCGCCGACACCGGTTCGGGACCTCAGCTCCTCGATCTGTCCTTGGGCTCCGAGGACGAAGTGCGGTCCTTGGCCGTGCGCCTGGCGGCATTGGGCGGACGCCGTCTCGACGATTCGAGTCCGTTCGTCGATGTCAGGCTGCCCGACGGGGTACGGATGAATGCGATCGTGCCACCCATCTCCGGCGAGCTCACGACGATCTCCTTCCGTGTCCCTCGGCACGCCGGATTCAGCTTCGAACAGCTGCTCACCGGCGGTTTCATCCCCGAGGACGTGCACGAACTCCTCACCGTGGCGGTCCGTTCCAGAGCCAACATCCTCATCTCCGGCGGGACAGGAACGGGAAAGACAGTCCTTCTCGGCGCACTTCTGGGGCTCGTCGATCCCATTCACCGCATCGTCATCGTCGAGGACTCACGTGAACTCATCGTCGGCCACTCCCACGTCGTCCAGCTCGCCGCCCGCCAGGCCAACGTCGAAGGCGGCGGTGAAGTCACGTTGACCGACCTCGTGCGCAACGCCCTGCGGATGCGACCCGACCGCCTCGTCGTCGGGGAATGTCGAGGCGCCGAGGTCAGGGACATGCTCACTGCGCTGAACACCGGCCACGAGGGCGGCAGTGCCACAATCCATGCGAACACCGCCGAAGCTGTTCCCAGCCGCCTGGCAGCGTTGGGGGCGCTGGCGAACATGAGCCCACAGGCTGTCTTCTCACAGTTCTCGACCGCCATCGACCTCGTCATCCACCTCCG
Organism: Brevibacterium picturae; assembly: GCF_030453725.1. GTDB lineage: Bacteria > Actinomycetota > Actinomycetes > Actinomycetales > Brevibacteriaceae > Brevibacterium > Brevibacterium sandarakinum_A. Next base: position 10,263 of record NZ_JAKDJU010000022.1, on the reverse strand, counting down.
CCGGGTCGGTGCCGATCGAGGAATCACGGAACTGGCGATTCCGACGCGGGAGAACAGCAGCGGCGTGAGAATGGAGCCCGTCTGGGGTCGACAATCTCCGCTGTCCGAAGGGACCTTCAACCGTCGGGCGCTGAGTCGATTCGAAGCAGTGCTCGAGCAGAAGGCCGCCTGATGATCGCCGTCATCGCCGTGCTCGTTGCCTTCAGCGTCATCCTCAGCGCACCGTTGGACCCGGCATCTCGACTGCGGGATCTGCTCCGCACCGGCCCGGACAGAGACGACCCCCGCCGAGCTGACGGACAGACGAAGAAGGATCCTGAGCAGGAGAAGCTGTGGGCCATCTCCGCAGTGGAGAACTGTGCCCACCTGCTCAAGGTGGGAATGACTCCACAGGCGGTGATGTCGACCCTGAGCAGGCAGAACGTACAGCTGGCCCCGATCTCACGTGCGATCTCGTTGGGCGAGGAACCCGGACGAGCCATTGCCACCAGGGGGACAGACCTGCCGCCGGCCGCCGCAGACGTGTTCGCGGGAATGTCTGCGGTGTGGACGGTGTCGGAACGTTCAGGTGCGCCTGCTGCCGAGATGATCCTGCGCTACGCGAGGGCGCAGCGCAGTGCCCTCGATGCCGATCGGGAGAGACGGATTGCGATGGCAGGGCCACGAGCGACAGTCCGTGTGCTCAGCTGGCTGCCGTTGATCGGCGTCGGTCTCGGCCTGCTGATCGGAGTCCAGCCCGTTGAACTGTTCTCGGGGCTGCCGGGCCGGGTGAGCATCGGTGGAGGTCTTGTCCTCTATCTTCTCGGACGCTGGTGGATGAGACGGATGATGGCTCGGGCGGAGCGCTGATCGACATGACCGCACTCCTGGTGGGAGCCCTCATAGCGGCCGGTGTTCTGCTGTGGTCCGGCAGATCCGACGGGCGGCTGAGGCGCCTGCTGAACGGACAGGTGACACGTCAGCGGGACACCGCAGGTCGAGGCAGTTCTGTTCGCGTGACTGCTGCGAAGGGGGCGCGAACGGGCGTGCAGTCGGGGACGGAGCCACAGCCTCGGGTGGTCGATGACCTGCTTGCCTTCGACCTCGACCTCGTGGCTATCTGTCTGACTTCGGGATTGCCGATCCCGGTCGCTCTGACACTGACCGCCGAAGCCACAGAGGACCGCTCCGGTCTGGGACGAATCGCGCGATCCATGACGATCGGGGGCCAAGACCTGACCGAGGATGACCGACTCGTCCCTGTCCTTGAGGTCTTCGAATTCTCCGAACACACCGGCGTCGGTCCCGCACCACTCATCGAATCCGTCGCACAGGAACTCCGAGACTCGTCGCGCAGACGCAGGCAGGAGGCGGCTGCGGCCCTGGGCGTCAAACTCGTCGTGCCACTCGGAGTCTGCATCCTTCCCGCATTCCTGCTGCTCTCCGTTGTTCCCGTGGTCATCTCGCTGCTCTCGGACCTGACGACGGTCTTCTTCTGACAGCATCGGGTTCGGAGACAGCCCTGAGCTCGGAGACAGCCGAGAGCCGCAGTCGACCGGTCGTTCAGCTGACCTTGGTAAGATCGGGGAATGGCACCGGTTACGCCCTTCAATCAACTGTCCAACGTCGAACAAGCCGAAGAATACGCCGACAATCTCTTCACAGGACGACACGTGAGGCTTCGTCCGCTGCAGCAGGAGGATCTTCCCTACCTCGAGCAGTGGTGGTTCGACCCCTCGATCGTGGTCTTGCAGAACCACACCGTCCTCCCGCGACCCGAAGGCGGGGTGTCCGAACAGTTCGCGCTCTGGAGCGCGAACAAGGACACCGATGCGGTCGGTTTCAGCATCGAACTGCTCGAAACCGAGGAATTCGTCGGCCACGTCACACTCTACGGTCGGAACTCAATCAACCAATCCGCTACCCTGGCCATCGTCCTCGGCCCGGAGTTCCACGGCCGCGGCTACGGCTCCGACGCGGTGCGCCTGGGCATCAAATACGGTTTCCTGCAGCTGGGACTCAATCGTATAGAGCTGCAGACATGGGCGTTCAACACCCGCGGAATCGCCTCCTATACAAAGGCTGGCTTCATCGAAGAGGGGCGCCGACGCGAGGCGGTCTTCTTCAACGGTCGCCGTCACGACGAGGTCATCATGGCGATCCTCAAAGAGGACTGGGCCGGCAGAGGCTGACTCGCGTCATCCGCACTCGTGTGCCGAATCCTGTGGAAACAGGTCCGACTCGAGTGCGTTTCGGCTGTGGACGGTGAAGCTGTGTCCACAGGCCGTTTTTCTGCCCTGGACTCGCGCCACGGTCTCATCCAACACTGAAACTCCCTTCGCAGACCGCGAATGAGGGTTTCAACGAGGAGGAGACTATGAGCATAGGAACAAAGGCGCACGACTGCGACGGACCTCTCTACCCGCAATGGGGCGAGTCGCGCCCAAGCGACACCGGCCAGTACTCCGACGCCGACGCCGACGCCGACACCGGCGACGATGCGGCTGCTGGTGCGGACGCTGCTGCCGACGAGATCGATGGTGACGAACCGCAGCGAGACTACGGCGCGCCAGAACCATGGGGGCCCGACGCAGGGGCGACGACCGCAGAATACGCGATCACCACCCTCGCCGCCTGCGGTTTCGCAGCCTTGTTGGTCGTCATTCTGAAATCGGAACCGATCAAAGAACTCGTCACCGGTGTCATCGAGACCGCCCTCGGCCTCGGAGTCTGACATGGCGGCCGGATGCTCCTGTGAGCCACGAGGACGCAAGCAGCACCGGGATGCGGGGACGGCTACCGCCGAGTTCGCCGTTGTCATGCCCGCCATCGTGCTTCTCATCATCGTGCTCACAGGGGCAGCCGCTGTCGGCTTCTCCCAGTTGAGAGCCTTCGACGCAGCCAGATCAGCCGCCCGGGAGATCGCCCGCGGCGAACCTCAGGCAGCGGTCGTGACCGAAGCGAAGAAGCATGCCGGACAAACCTCTGACGTGCGGGTCCGCTCCGAAGGTGGCTATTCGACCGTGACCGTGACAATCGAACTCCCCGAGGCGATCATCGTCCTCAACGAGGTCGAAGCAGCCGCGACGGCGAGAACGGAGGGAACCCGGTCCAGCACTGGTCAGGCTGCGGGTCAGCACGGCACAGGCGGACTGCCATGACGAACATCGTGGTCGGACTGTGTTCAATGATTCTGGTCCTCGTCACCGCCATCGGCGGACTCAGCCAAGCCTTCGCCGCCCACAGCACTGCCCAGAGCGCCGCCGACCTTGCCGCCCTTGCTGCAGCCGATGCGGTTCGCGGTCTCGCCACGGGCGAACCCTGTGACATTGCGAAGCAGGTCGCGAAGCGCAACGGAGCGGTGCTCGACGACTGCCGAGCCTCAACGTCGGAGCAGAGCGCGTACGTTCAGGTTGAGGTCGAGATTCCCGGACCGCTGCCGAAGGTGAAGGAGAAGGCCGTGGCCGGGACGTGAAACGGGCCGTCAGCTCCGACCGAGGTGGTCAGTCCAGAACTGCTCTCAGCAGTCGCAGTGCCGCATCTTTCTCCAGCGGTTCGTTGCCGTTGCCGCACTTCGGGGACTGCACGCATGAAGGACAGCCGTCGATGCACTCGCACGCGCCGATGGCGTCACGTGTCGCCGCCAACCACTCTTCGATGATGTCGTAGCCGCGCTCAGCGAATCCCGCCCCACCGGCAAGCCCGTCATAGACGAAGACCGTGGCCATCCCGGTGTCGGCGTGGTCGGCGGTGGAGACTCCGCCGATGTCCCAACGATCGCAGCCGGCGAACAGGGGCAGAAGGCCGATCGAGGCATGCTCGGCAGCATGCACTGCGCCGGGCAGATCGGCAGGGATGATCTCGGCTTCGTCCAACAGCGTCTGCGGGACCGTCCACCACACGGCCTTGGTCCGCAAGGTGCGCTCGGGCAGATCGAGTTCGTGTTCGGCGATGATCGCGCCGCCGCGCTTCGCCCGCATCCGGTAGGCGATGACATGGTCCTTGACGTCGACGGTGCCGTTGCACACCGTCACTCCGGAGGGCAGTGGCCGCTGCCTGTCGGTGTCGACGACGTCGATTTCTGTCTGCGATCTGGCCTGCGTCGTGTAGTCGACCTCGGCACGTTCGACGAGTGCCACATGGTCCTCGAGATCAAGATCGAGGACCACGAAGTCGGCACCCTGATGCGTATAGACCGCGCCGGGGTGAGCGCCGGTGAATGCTCCGGACTCGTCGACGGTGCCCAACAGTGCTCCGGTGCTGGCTTCGACGAGGCGGAACTGTCCGCCCCCGCTGCCACGGATATCGGACATGTCTGCGGCAGGTTCGTCCTTCGCCCAGAACCACCCGGTGGGGCGTGTCCGCAGGAGTTTGCGTTCGACCAGGTCGTCAAGCACCTCAGCGGAATTGTCGGGGAAGTGGACGAGGTCCGATTCCTGCAGCGGCACCTCGGCGGCCGCAGCACACAGGTGTCCGCCCAGAACGTGAGGATTGCCGGGATGGATGACTCCGGCATCGACGGGGGCATCGAAGATGACCTCGGGATGGTTCACGACATAGGTGTCCAGCGGATCGTCACGGGCGATGAACACAGCCATCCATCGCTGCCCCGCACGACCGGCGCGACCGGCTTGCTGCCACAGGGACGCCAGGGTCCCCGGCCATCCGGAGATGATGACGAGATCGAGGCCCGAGATGTCGATCCCGAGTTCAAGGGCGTTCGTCGACGCCACCGCCAGCAGACGGCCCGACCTCAATGCCGACTCGAGCAGTCTGCGCTCTTCGGCAAGATAGCCGCCGCGATAAGCCGCGACCTTGTTCTTCAGAGAGTCATCGACCTGGCCGACTTGGTCCCGCACGGTTGACGCCAGAGCTTCGGTGCCCCGGCGGGAAGCGATGAACGCGATCGAACGATACCCGGCACACATCGCATCGGTGAGGACATCGGCAGCTTCGACCAGACCACTGCGGCGCTCGCCGCCGGGGGAGACAGGAGGTTCCCAGAGAGCGAAGCTGCCCGAGGCACGAGGAGAGGAATCCTGGCTCACCGCGTGTACGTCTCGTCCGGTGAGTTTGGAGAACGCCTCATCCGGGTTCGCCATCGTCGCCGATGCTCCGATGACCACTGGGTGAGCCCCATAATGTGCGGCGATGCGCAGCAGACGCCGGAGGATCAGTGCGACATGGGAGCCGAAGACTCCGCGGTAGCGGTGGGCCTCGTCGATGACGATGTAGCGCAGTGATTTGAACAGTCGCGAGAACCGTTCGTGCTGCGGCAGAATCCCACGGTGGAGCATGTCCGGATTGGTGAACACGATGTTCGCATGACGCCGGGCCCAGTCCTTGGACGCCTGAGACGTGTCCCCGTCATAGGTCGCCGGCCGCATGCCTTGGATGATGAGCTTCTCCAGGTTCGTCATCTGATCCGCGGCCAAGGCCTTCGTCGGTGCGATGTAGATCGCCGAGGAGGTGCGCAGTTTCGCACGAGTGTTCTGTATGGATTCGAGGACCGGAAGCCAGAACCCCAGCGACTTCCCCGATGCCGTCGGAGTGGCGATGACGACGTCGGATCCGTCCCGGGCAGACTGTGCAGCTTCGAGTTGGTGGTCCCACAGCTGATCGACGCCGATGGCGTGGCAGGCGTGTCTGAGTTCCTCGTCGATCCACTCCGGCCAGTCCGACTCATGTTCGAACCGCTGTGGAATATCGCGCACATGGACGATCCGTTCATCCCTGGCACCGAATCCGGTGACGATGTCGAGAAGAGCAGAAGAGGCCATGACCCCAATTATGGCGCAGTCAGGCTCCTCGGGGTGCAGTCGGGTCTTCGGGGTGGAGTAGATAGGATCTGTGTGTGATCGAACAAGACGTGACCCTCGTGGCTGACAGACTCTACCGGGCCGGGTACACCGAGCCCCGACTCCGCCAGTTCTGGGGCGGGCCCATCGCCTCCGCCCTGGTGCGCAACAATGCGGCCCCGGCAATCCACTTCTGTCAGAAGATTCTCGACTCAACCGAGACGCGGGGAGATGAGGCACAGGCTCCGAGTTCGTTCGACCAGCACCTGGCGGCACTGGCCATGCTCTTTTGCTTCCACCGGGACGTCCCGGTCGAGACAACTCGCGCGGCGCTCGGCGAGGCCGCCTTCGATGTGGCTGTCGATCACGGGTTGATCGTGACGAGCAACAGTGCCGAAACACGCAACGGTGCCGAAACGAGCACCCGCGCCGAGGTGGGGGACCCGGGATGCGCATCCGCTCCGTTCGCGATCACCCCCTATGATCTGCCGGTCGGTGTCCCGCGCGGTTTCCGCCCCGGCGACGAGAACCTCTACCTCGTCAGCGACCACGGAACTCTGACCACTCCCGATGTCCTCGACGGTGACTTCGTGCTCGGCCTCGGCGGGGCAGGACGCACACTGGTGTCACTGACTCCCCGTGACCAGGTTGAGATCTCCGCCGACATCGGAACCGGGTGCGGGATCCAAGCCCTGCTCCTGGCACGTCACAGCGACCGCGTCATCGCCACCGACATCTCGCAGCGCGCCCTGCACCTGACCGGACTCAGCGCCGGACTCAACGGAATCGACAACATCGAACTCCGGGCCGGATCGATGCTCGAGCCGCTCAGCGAACCCGTCGATCTGCTCGTGTCCAATCCACCCTTCGTCATCACCCCACGCACCGCCGTGGCCAACTTCGAATACAGAGATGGTGGGATGACCGGCGACAGGCTGGTCAAGTCCCTGTTCTCGATGATCCCCGACCATCTCCGGCCGGGCGGACGCTCCGTGTGTCTCGGGAACTGGGAGACCACCTCGGCGAACGAAGGAGGACCGGAGGCCTGGGTCGCGGACTCGGATACCTCGGTGCTCGTCATCGAACGCGAAGCACTGGACCCCATCGCCTATGCGGAGACGTGGATCCGCGACGGAGGCATCCCTCGTGCCGGCGAGGACTGGAACCGGGCAGCTGCAGCTTGGATGGACGACTTCGAGTCCCGCGACGTGACCGAGGTCGTCTTCGGATACGTCATCATGGGCAAGGCCGAGCACACCGCGGCCACAGGTGACGATGCCCCAACGATTGCCGACAATACGATCTCCGACAGTTCCGGGCACCGGGCGTTCAAGACCACGGTCAGGACCACCTCGGCGATCGCGAACAATCCGTATGGACTCGGCCAATTCGTCGCGACCACCTTCGCACTGCGGTCGTGGTTGGCGACCGCCGCGACCGAGGAGATCGCGACCACCGTCTTCACCCGTTCCCCGGACCTCGTCGAGCACCGCCACCATGTTCCCGGAGAACCGGATCCGAGCTCGATCACGCTGGAACAGGGCATCGGATTCGGACAGGTCTTCGACCTCGACACCGCCCTGGCCGGATTCGTCTCCGTCGCCGATGGCAGCCTGACTCTGCGGCAGACAGCGGTGGCTCTCGCACAGCTGCTCGACGTCAACCCGACCGCACTCGAAGACCAGCTCATCGCCCAGGTTCGACAGCTCGTCGTCGCCGGTGCGCTGCTGCCAGTGAACGATGCGACGCCGGAATAACGGTAGTATCGAAAACCGTTGCCGTTGAGGTCCCCTGCATCAACCCGATGCAGGTCGGCCACGAACATCAGTGTTACATTGGGCCGGATCGTCCGTTTATTCGATCAACCGGCGCCGTGAGAGGAATGTGAAAGCGTGACCACAACCGAGAAGCAACCCCGCCGTCTCGTCATCGTCGAGTCTCCGACGAAGGCGCGAACGATCGTCGGGTACCTCGGAGAGGGTTACGACATCGAGGCGTCGGTCGGCCATATCCGCGACCTTCCCACACCGTCCGAACTCCCGACGGACATGAAGAAGGGGCCGTACGGAAAGTTCGCCGTCGACGTCGACAACGGATTCGATCCCTACTATCGCGTCGACCCGGGCAAGAAGAAGACGGTCACCGAACTCAAGCGCCTCCTCAAAGACGCCGACGAACTCTATCTCGCAACAGATGAGGACCGCGAAGGTGAGGCAATCGCCTGGCACCTTCTCGAAGTCCTCAAGCCGAAGATCCCCGTCAAACGCATGGTCTTCCACGAGATCACCCCCGAAGCCATCGAACGAGCTTTGGAGAACACACGTGAGATCGACACCGCTCTCGTCGATGCACAGGAGACCCGTCGCATCCTCGACCGCCTCTACGGCTACGAGATCTCGCCCGTCCTGTGGCGCAAGATCCGCGCCGGGCTCTCCGCCGGTCGTGTCCAGTCGGTGACGACCCGTCTCGTCGTCGAACGTGAACGCGAACGCATGGCCTTCGTCCCCGCCGACTATTGGGACCTCGACGTCGACCTCGGGCTTCCCGACGGCGCCAATCCCTTCGCCGCGAACCTCACGACCGTCGACGGTTCCCGTGTGGCCTCGGGCCGTGACTTCAACGACCAAGGTGAGCTGAAGAACTCGTCTGCCACCGTTGTCGACCAGGCCAAGGCCGAGGCGCTGGCCGCAGAGCTCAACGGCACCGCGAAGGATGCACTGACGGTCACGGCCGTCGAGTCGAAGCCGTACTCACGCAAGCCTGCCGCACCGTTCACGACTTCGACCCTGCAGCAGGAAGCCGGTCGCAAGCTGCGCATGAGTTCCCGTCAGGCCATGCGCACTGCCCAGTCGCTGTACGAGCAGGGTTACATCACCTATATGCGTACCGATTCCTCGGCCCTGTCGGGTCAGGCGATCTCCGCAGCCAGAAAGCAGGTCACCGAACTCTACGGCCCCGAATTCGTCCCGCAGTCGCCTCGCACCTATACGGGCAAGCAGAAGTCGGCGCAGGAGGCCCACGAAGCCATTCGCCCGTCCGGTGACTCGTTCCGCACACCGGCACAGGTGTCGAAATCGCTCAGTGGAGATGAGTTCCGTCTCTACGATCTGATCTGGAAGCGCACCGTCGCCAGCCAGATGGCCGACGCCAAGGGCAAGACCGCGACCATCAAGGTCCGTGCCGACCTCGCCGACGGCCATGACGCCGGCTTCAGCGCCAGCGGCACAGTCATCACCTTCCGCGGGTTCCTCGCAGCCTATGAAGAGGGCACCGATGCCGGACGCTACGACACGAAGTCCGGTGAATCACGCCTTCCTCAGGTCGACGAAGGTCAGGCGCTGTCTGTCGTCAAAGCCGAAGCCGACGGTCACACGACGGCCCCACCACCACGCTTCACTGAAGCCAGCCTGGTCAAGCAGCTCGAAGAGCTCGGCATCGGCCGCCCCTCGACCTACTCGGCCACGATCTCTGTCATCCAGGACCGCGGCTACGTCACCACTCGCGGCAACGCTCTGGTTCCCAGTTGGTTGGCGTTCTCAGTCGTCCGTCTGCTCGAAGAGCACTTCACAGGGCTCGTCGACTACGCGTTCACCGCTGACCTGGAGACCGAGCTCGACCGGATCGCGATGGGCGAGGAGGACCGCAAAGCGTGGTTGGCCCGCTTCTACTTCGGCGATGCGACGCAGGATCGTGAGGGCCTGCGGGAGGTTGTCGACGACCTCGGCGATATCGATGCGCGTGAGGTCAACACCGTTGTCATCAGCGAAAACGTGAATCTGCGCGTGGGTCGCTACGGCCCATACCTCGAAATCCCGGCCACCGAAGAGGGCGGGAATCCGAAGCGAGTCTCGGTGCCCGATGATCTGGCTCCCGACGAACTCACGGCAGCCAGAGCCGCCGAACTCATCGAGTCACAGGGCCAGGACGACCGTGAACTCGGTGTCGACCCCGAGACCGGACACACGATCGTGGCGAAGAACGGGCGTTTCGGTCCCTACGTCTCCGAGGTGCTGCCCGAGCCCGAGGAGAAGCCCAAACGGGGAGCGAAGAAGCCCAAACCTCGCACCGGTTCCCTGTTCAAGTCCATGGACCTGAACTCGATCGACCTCGAGACGGCACTGACCCTGCTCAGCCTTCCCCGAGTCGTCGGCCAGGACGAAGAGGGCACTGACATCACCGCTCAGAACGGTCGCTATGGTCCGTACCTGAAGAAGGGCACGGACTCCCGGTCGCTGACCGAGGAAGATCAGATCTTCAACATCACCTTGGACGAGGCGCTGAAGATCTACTCCGAACCCAAGCAGCGGGGCGGCCGTCGAGCCGCAGCACCGTTGAAGGAACTCGGCGACGACCCTGAGTCGAAGAAGCCGGTCGTGGTCAAGGACGGCCGCTTCGGCCCCTACGTCACCGATGGCGAGTTCAACGCGACCCTGCGCAAGGACGATGCCGTCGAGTCGATGACTCTCGAGCGTGCGGCCGAGCTTCT
>NZ_JAKDJU010000133.1 GCF_030453725.1 Brevibacterium picturae | reverse complement strand
GGCGTTTGAACATGGCCCGAGCAACCAGGTCGTTGGCTTCGAGTTCTTCACGGACCTCATCGGCTGAAAACTGCTGGCCTGTCTCGATGAAGCGGAGGAGCGTTGCCCGGATGATCTTGCCCGCGTTGGCATCGACCGAATCGTTGACCATGACGATGTGCTGCCCGGTCTGTCGGAGGTCGTCTCCTGTCGGGTTCATGCCGCCCCCGCCTCGACTAGATCGACGACTGACAGCTCATAGGCACGGAACTTTGTGGTTCCAATGGCACCGACGAACATCACCGATATCCAGCCGTGACGGTTCCGGATAGAGGTAGTGACTCCGAGCGTGCCGTCGAGTTCGCTTCGAACTGCCTGTCCCGGCTTGATTGGTCCCGAGTTGGTATCCTGGTTCATGTTGTTGGTCCTTTCTGGATCGTTGGCCCTCGGTGTTCCCGCACCGGGGGTCTTTTCTTTGTCTTGGTTCATGTCGGCTCCTATGCCGCGTTGATTGATCGAGCATCTAGCACATCGGGCAAAAAACACACTTCCCTCGGGATCCCCCACGCCGCTTCGATCTTGCGAGCGGTCGCCAGATTCACCTGAGTCTTTGGGATGCGGCGACCATCTTTGGTGGTCTCGAACCCCTTGCGCAGCGACTGGATAAGCGTGTGCGACAGGCGGGTTCGCATTGCGACTCGGCGCTCAGATCCGTGCTCTCGAACTTCCTCCGCCAGGTACTGATTGAAGATCCGTCGGTTGACTTTGTATTTCATGTTCACCTCCTTGTTGATAGATCTAGCGTCTAGCGCTTTCCAAGGCATGGCAAGTCCCAGATTGAGAAATGTGTATATACAGCTTGGTATCAACGAATTACAGCGTTGTAGTTCCGTGCCAGGACTGGCAAGGGTAAGTTTGTATATACAGACCACCTGCATGAAAGTGATCCTTGTGAGCGAGCTATCCGATCGTCTAGCAGCAGCGAAGAACAAGCTCGGCATCTCCACACGGAAGATGTCCGAGCTCGCACAAGCCAGCGGGTACCGGCTGTCGAACTATTCGGCCACCGTGTACACCAACGGTTCGCATCCAGCTACTGCGGATCCGGCGACTCTCGAAGCATTGGCATTCGTCCTACGATTGCCGTCGAATGAGGTTCGTCGGTTGGCCGGAATTGCCCCTGACCTCGGGGACTTCGAGCCGGACGAATCAGCAAACTTGCTCACGCGTTCTCAGCGATCGGCTGTGAATGAGATCATCCGCCAACTGGCGGTTGCGAACACGAAGGCAGGTGAGGGAAATGCAGACAGTCCCACCCCCATAAGCAACGGCAACAAGCCGCTTGCGGTAGATGAAAACGACGCGGCTGGCGACAACGTCTATTCGCTAGTCCCTCCCCCGCCAGCAACCGACACCGCTGCGTACCGTGCACCAAATCGGGGCAAGAAGCAGAAGGACGAAGCGGACAAGCGCGGCGAGGAAGACCAGGACACTGCCGGTGACGATGGGAGTCAAGATCCGGAGGACCGGGAATGAGTACTGTCCACGTCTGGGTCGACGAGCTCGGCACTATCGAATACAAAGACAAGCAGCAGCCGTTCTTTGGATTCGGGTCGATTGCGTCTCTTGAGCCGCTTGGCGAACTAGCTCATCGCGCCGAGGTACTCAGGCACACGCTCTCAGTTGACGGAGTCGACCTAACAAAAGGCTTCCACTGTCGCGACGACAAGTACTCTACAAAAAAGGCCTTCTTCGAGCTCGTCAAAGCTCACGGTGAAGAGTTCCATGCAACGCTGCTAAAAAAGGACAACGCGTATCCCCGAGTTCAGTCAAAGGGCGATATGTACCTCTATAAAATCGCGTGGAAGTTGCACATCCAGTATTTGATCGATCGATATCGCGCCATCTCAGACGACCTTCACGTAGTGGTGGGAAGCTTCAACACTCGCAAGCGAGCCGCAGAGGCACGGAGCGCGGTCAAAGATGTTTGTTCACAATTCGGAGGAAAAATTGTAGTTTCAGTCTGGGACGCCCAGTCCAGCATCGGCATACAAGCTGCAGATTACTGCTTGTGGGCAACCCACCAAAGGATTAAGGGCAAAGAGGACCATTGGCACCTTGATTATGTCGAACCGATCAAGGGTGGCCCGGTCTTTTATCCCTGGGGAACGTAAGAGGGGACCCCACCTGGGAGTCCCCTATCGTCAGCTATCCCTCCTGGGGAAATTCGCCCCTGGCGACTTTCTCACTGACATGCCTAGTGTCCCACGATGGGACACAGAGAAACAAGTGACAACGCCGTGCTACACGCAACTCCAAGCAGTTATCAGGAACCACATGCGTCATGTCAGCGACCATCACTATGGTCTTGAGGTATGCACCATCCATGGAGAGAGCTACGTGAGCGCGGGGACGGCGTTGTCCTGCATCGCACCAAGTTCAATGACACTCGTATAGCCGCCACAAACGGCAACAACGCCATTTGGCTCGACGCCGACCTACTGCAAGTCGAGAGACGATGCGCTGTCCAACACGAGCAAGCACACATCGATCTCGGGCATACGAACTGCGACGACCCGAAAGAAGAGCAAGCAGCGCGTCGACTGACTGCCCGAAAACTCATCGACTGGGATGACCTCGTCGACATCTTCCGATGGGCCCACACAGCTCACGAGGCGGCAGACGAGCTCAACGTCATACCCGAGGTGCTCGAAGACCGACTACGGTTCCTGCACCCACACGAGAAGGTGCTGCTCCGACTGATCGGGCAAGCACGGAACGGATAGGTTATGGCAACGATCGAACCCTACGAAACCAAGAAGGGCCGACGGTACAGGGTTCGGTACACGAAACCGGATCGTAAACCCACAGACCGCCGCGGCTTCAGAACGAAGAGAGAAGCACAGGTCTTCCTCAACACCGTTGAGGTCTCGAAGCTCGAGGGCAACTACGTCGACCCCACCAAGGGGACGATCACCGTCGGAGAACTCGGCGCGCATTGGTTGAAGACCGTGAGCGTGAAGCCCTCCTCGAGGATCGTCTACGAGACCGCCCTAAGGATTCACATCTACCCGGAGTTCGGCGCCCTCGCCGTCAATCGCGTACATCGGTCCCAAGTTCGCAATTGGGTGTCTGCGCTGTCGGAGAAGCGGAAGGCTCGCACGGTCCGCCGCGCCCACTATGTTCTCCAAGCGGTCATGCAGCTGGCAGTCGACGACCACCTCATCTCCAGGAACCCTGCTAGCGGAACCAAGAACCTTCCCAGACTGTCCCATCGCAAGAATGTGTACCTCACCTACGAGCAAGTCGAGAAGGTGGCACAGGCCGCCGATGAGCACCACCTGCGGCAACAGCGCGGCCGGTACGGATTCGTCATCTACGTTGCCGCGTACATGGGTTTGCGGTGGAACGAGATCGCGACACTCACGCCCGACGATGTTGACCTCAAATCTCGCCGAGTGAAGGTCCGCGCTGAAGTATCGAAGAACGGTCGGGAACGGTCCGTGGGATATCCGAAATTCATGCACGACCAGTTCCGTGCACTCACGCTCAAGGCTGAGCCGGACGGACTCCTGATCCCAGACCTCGCCGAGCCAAAGAATCAAGAGTCGTGGTTCCTGTCCGTGAGGAAGAAGGCCGGACTGCCTGAGGGCTTCGTCTTCCACGATCTGCGACATTCGGCGGCATCATTCGCGGTGTCTGCCGGCGCGAGCGTGAAGGTCGTACAGAACATGCTCGGGCACTCCTCCGCAGCCATGACCTTGGACGTGTACAGCGATCTATTCGACACAGATGTGGACGACGTGGCCGAGAGAATGGACCGGGCTCGGAAACAAAGTATGGGCAAAACGTGGGCAGAGAACGATTCCGCTGCCGACGGTGAGTGAATAAACGAAAGCGGCCCAACCAAGCATTTCTGCCTGGATGGGCCGCTGACCTGGTGCTTCAGAAGTCCCAGTCGTCGTCTTCCGTGTTCTCGGCCTTGCCGATGACGTAGGAGGAACCGGAGCCGGAGAAGAAGTCGTGGTTCTCGTCGCTGTTGGGCGAGAGAGCCGCGAGGATCGCCGGGTTGACATCCGTGACCTCCTTCGGGAACATCGCTTCGTACCCGAGGTTCATCAGTGCCTTGTTGGCGTTGTAGTGGAGGAACATCTTGCAGTCCTCCGCCAGACCCACTGAGTCGTAGAGGTCATGGGTGTAGGCGACCTCGTTCTCGTAGAGCTCGAACATGAGATTCATGGTGTAGTCCTTGAGCTCCTGCTTGCGCTCTTCGGACTGCGACTCCAAGCCCTTCTGGTACTTGTAGCCGATGTAGTAGCCGTGCACGGCCTCGTCGCGGATGATGAGGCGGATGAGGTCGGCCGTATTCGTCAGCTTCGCGTGTGCCGACCAGTACATGGGCAGGTAGAACCCCGAGTAGAAGAGGAATGACTCCAACAACGTGGAGGCGACCTTGCGCTTGAGCGGGTCATCGCCTCGGTAGTAGCTGAGGATGATGTCGGCCTTGGCCTGCAGGTAGGTGTTCTCCCGCGACCAGCGGAAAGCCTCGTCGATCTCCTTCGTCGAGCACAGGGTCGAGAAGATCGAGGAATACGACTTCGCGTGCACGCTCTCCATGAACGCGATGTTCGTCAGCACGGCTTCCTCGTGCGGAGTCACCGCATCCGGAATCAGGGAGATCGCACCGACGGTGCCCTGAATCGTATCGAGCAGAGTCAGACCGGTGAAGACGCGCATCGTCAGCGTCTTCTCCTCTTCGGTCAGCGTTGCCCATGACTGGACGTCATTGCTCAACGGCACCTTCTCCGGCAGCCAGAAGTTTCCGGTCAGGCGGTCCCAGACGTCATCGTCGATGGGGTCGACGACACGGTTCCAGTTGATGGCGTCGACATGCGAGGCCAAAGTCAGGTTCTCCAACGTTTCCATCTCTCTTCTCATTTACGGGTACGCCGCACGTACAGGTGGTCTGCCCAGCAGACGAAGAATGTCTTCTGCCCGGGGCCGCATCGCGCGCAGACCCCGAACCACGCGTTCAGCGGACCAGTTCTCACCGGTCCGCCGAACTCATCGGTCACAGCATGCAGGATACGCAGCCATCGACCTCAGTGCCCTCCAGCGCGAGCTGACGCAACCGGATGTAGTAGATGGTCTTGATGCCCTTGCGCCATGCATAGATCTGCGCCTTGTTGATGTCACGAGTCGTCGCGGTGTCCATGAAGAACAAGGTCAGCGACAGGCCCTGGTCCACGTGCTTCGTGGCCTCGGCATAGGTGTCGATGATCTTCTCATAACCGATCTCGTACGCGTCCTGGTAGTACTCGAGATTGTCGTTGTCCATGAAGGGAGCCGGGTAGTACACGCGCCCGATCTTGCCTTCCTTGCGGATCTCGATCTTCGAGGCCACCGGGTGGATCGACGAGGTCGAGTTGTTGATGTAGGAGATCGATCCGGTGGGCGGAACAGCCTGCAGGTTCTGGTTGTAGATGCCGTGTTCGGCCACCGCGGCCTTGAGCTCGCGCCAATCGTCCTGCGTCGGAATCCGCACACCCGCCTCGGCGAACATGCCCGCCACACGCTGCGTGCGCGGTTCCCACACCTCGTCGGTGTACTTGTCGAAGTATTCACCGCTCGCGTACTTCGACCTCTCGAATCCGGCGAAGGCGGTCTTGCGTTCCTTCGCGATCTCCATCGACGCCCGCACACAGTGGTAAGCGACGGTGTAGAAGTACATGTTCGTGAAGTCGAGGCCCTCATCGGATCCGTAGTAGACATGCTCCCGGGCGAGGTAGCCGTGGAGGTTCATCTGACCGAGGCCGATGGCGTGCGACATGTCGTTGCCGCGGGCGATCGAGGGAACCGACTGGATGTCCGAGGTCTCTGCGACGGCCGTCAGCCCGCGGATCGCGGTCTCGATGGTCTGCCCGAAGTTCTCCGAGTCCATCGTCAGAGCGATGTTGAGCGAACCGAGGTTGCAGGAGATGTCCTTGCCGACGACGTCGTATCCGAGATCGGAGTCGTATTTGCTGGGCTCGGAGACCTGGAGGATCTCCGAGCACAGGTTCGACATGATGATCTTGCCGTCGATCGGGTTGGCCTTGTTGACCGTGTCTTCGAACATGACGTACGGGTAGCCGGACTCGAACTGGATCTCTGCCAAGGTCTGGAAGAACTCGCGAGCGTTGATCTTGTTCTTCTTGATGGCGGCATTGTCGACCATCTCTTCGTACTTGTCCGAGACGTCGATGTCGGAGAAGGGCACACCGTAGACGCGTTCGACGTCGTAGGGACTGAAGAGATACATGTCCTCATTGCGCTTGGCCAATTCGAAGGTGATGTCCGGGATGACGACGCCCAGCGACAGGGTCTTGATCCTGATCTTCTCATCGGCGTTCTCACGCTTGGTATCGAGGAACTTGTAGATGTCGGGGTGGTGAGCGTGAAGGTAGACGGCACCGGCACCCTGACGTGCTCCCAACTGGTTTGCGTAGGAGAAGGAGTCTTCGAGCAGCTTCATCACCGGGATGACGCCCGAGGACTGGTTCTCGATCTTCTTGATCGGAGCACCGGACTCGCGGATGTTGGTCAGAGCGAACGCCACACCGCCGCCGCGCTTGGACAGCTGCAGTGCGGAGTTGATGGAGCGGCCGATCGACTCCATATTGTCTTCGATGCGCAGCAGGAAGCAGGAGACGAGCTCGCCGCGCTGCTTCTTGCCGGCGTTGAGGAAGGTAGGCGTGGCCGGCTGGAAACGACCGGTGATGATTTCGTCGACGAGCTGGGTGGCCAGCGTCTCGTCGCCGCGAGCCAGGAACAGCGCGACCATGACGACGCGGTCCTCGAAGCGTTCGAGGTAGCGCTTCCCATCGAAGGTCTTCAGCGTGTAGGAGGTGTAGAACTTGAAAGCGCCGAGGAAGGTCTGGAACCGGAACTTCTGACCATAGGCACGCTTCGAGAGCTCTTCGATGAAGTCGAAGGAGTACTGATCGAGGACTTCGGGCTCGTAGTATTCCTTCTCGACGAGGTAGTCGAGCTTCTCCTTGAGGTCATGGAAGAAGACGGTGTTGTTGTTGACATGCTGCAGGAAATACTGCCTGGCAGCCTGTTTGTCACGCTCGAACTGGATGCGACCGTCCTGGTCGTACAGGTTCAGCATGGCGTTGAGCGCATGGTAGTCAAGATCCGTCTCTTCGCGGATGATGTCTTCTACATTGCGGTCTTCAGCGAGCTCGCGCACAGTTTGTCCAATCCTAAATTCACTGCCTCGACGTCCTCTGGGGTTCCGAGGAGTTCGACGCGATACAGCACGGGTACATTGCATTTCGCGGCCACCTTGTGTGCCGCGCGACAGTATTCTTCGCCGAAGTTCGTATTTCCGGCGCCGATGACGCCGACGAGATGGCGGCGGTTCGATTCGATATTCAGGAACTTGATCACCTGCTTGGGCACTGCGCCTCGGTTGGGGCCGGCCCCGTAGGTGGGAGTCACAAGGACGAACGGTTCATCGATCATCAACGTCTCATCCTTTGTCAGCAGCGGCAGCCGTCGGGACGGGTGCGCCAGCTTGCCGACGAAGCGGTCGGTGTACTCGGAACTGGCCGAGTAATAGACCAGAAGCATGTCAGGCCACGACGGAAACCGAAGTCTGCTCTCCGGCCAGGGTGGCGATCTTGTCCGGACGGAAACCTGACCAGTGGTCGTTGTCGGTGACAACGACGGGAGCCTGCATGTAGCCCATGGCCTTGACGACGTCGAGGGCGTTCTCATCGACACTGAGATCGACCGATTTGTACTTCAGACCTTTGGCATCGAGCGCACGGTAGGTGGCATTGCACTGGACGCAAGCTGGCTTGGTGTACACGGTGATCATTGCGACTCCTCAATTCTGCACTCTGGCTTAGATTTCACGGCGTGCCCACACCGGATTCACGACCTCCGCAATGACGAATATCACGCAGACCAGCCCCGAGTGTGACCACTAGATGTTGTGTTCGGGTTCGACTCTACCCCTATATCCAGTGTTACACCAGTGTTGTTTCGACCGTCCACACCCTGTGTTCAAACCGTCCACAGTCATCCACAGGTCATGAATGACACTGATGTAGTTCGATCACCTGCGAGGACACTGGGATTCGGAGCAGAAATGCCGCGTTCGCCTCCCTCGGATGACACTGTTTTCAACACTTGTCCACAGATAAAAATTTCGGTTGTGGGCGCGTCGTCGGCGTGTCACATTCGACTCCGTTTCCGGTGTCCTCACGGCCGATTCCAGGGTCGTCCTCACCTCCCTTCCCTGCGCCTGCCCGACTTGTCGTCGATGACATCCTGTCGTCAACTTCGTCCTGTCATCGAAGCCTATGTGTCGGTACTGACGTTGATACTAGAAGGGTCGGGATTCCCAGTGTGGCCCCGGTACTG
>NZ_JAKDJU010000021.1 GCF_030453725.1 Brevibacterium picturae | reverse complement strand
ACGGAGTGTTCGCGAAGCTGCCGTTCTTCGGCCAGACCGTCGCCGATTCCATCGCGCAGGGTGCCTTCAGCCTGCTGCCGCAGCAGCTGCCTCAGCGCATGCTCGACTACCGTGACCGGTTCGAACACCACCTTCTGCTCGTCGTCAGCGGCGAGCAGAAGCAGGAGACCGAGAAGTTCCTCACGGCCTTCTTCGCCGAGGCGGGCCATGACGGTGACTTCTTCATCGCCACGTCCGATGAGGCTCAGTCCGCCATGCTCCACCGCTTCGGTGCCGCCAGTGCCGCCACGCGCTACTTCAACCTCAACCGTGACGATTCCTCGGACATGATCACCTTCGACGTGGCTCTGAAACGAGATGACGATGATTGGCTCGAGGTGCTGCCGAAAGAGATCTCGGATCAGCTGCACATCAGTTCCTATTATGGTCACTTCTTCTGCCACGTCCTCCACCAAGACCATGTCGCGAAGAAGGGCGTCGACCCGGTGGCGCTGAAGAAGCAGATGATGGCACTGCTCGAGGAGCGCGGAGCCGCCGTGCCCGCCGAGCACAACTATGGGCGCCTCTATCATGTTCCCTCGGAGATGGAAGCCCACTTCAAGGAACTCGACCCGTGCAATGTCTTCAATCCCGGGGTCGGTGAGACCTCGCCGCATAGGAACTGGGCCTGAGCCTGGCTCCCCGGCTCGGTTCAGTCCGCGTTGCGTCTCAGTCCGCGGCCAGGCCCAGGCCGCGGCCAGGCCCAGGCCGCGGCCGGGCTCAGCCTCGGTCGGGCTCAGGCTCAGTTCGGCTCAGCCTCAGTTCGGCTCAGTCCTCGTCTTCGATGTCCGCTGCGGCCGCGGCCTCGAGGCGTGCCTGTTTGAGTTTGCGGAAGCGCGAGACCGCCATGACGGCGATCGCGGCAACCGCTCCGATGACGCCGCCAATGATCATGGAGCTGCCGCTAGCGCTGCTGATGGTCGTCCCCAAGCCGGCTTCGACAAGAGGGTGACCGGTGGACTGATGAAATCCCACGGCGAAGACCCAGGCAAAGGCAACTAGGGCCATCACGATTTGGGTGAGGACCAGCCGTCTGGGGGCGGCGCGGGCTGTCGCAAGTGCAAAGTCGACACCTGCACGCTTGCAGTAGCCGGAGACTACAAAGGTCAAGAGTCCGGAGCCCAGAATCAGGGGAATCGTCCAAAGGCCCGCTCCGATAACCGCCAACAAAAGGGAGAGACTCAGGAAGACGTATATGGATACCACGGAACCGAACGTGTATGCCCGGAGAATGACATCGCGTTCACGCTCGTCGCCCATCGACGGGTCATTGAGTCCGGCGATGGTGTCGGCGAGTGCGTTGGGCTGCTTCTTGCCCGGCCGATTATTCACTGTTCCTCCTGAAGAGAGAAGATCTGTTCCACTGTGGTCTCCAGCGCCCGGGCGATCCGAAGCGCCAGGTACACGCTGGGGGCGTAGTCGCCGCGCTCAGTGGCGATGATCGTCTGGCGCGATACGCCGGTGAGCTGGGCCAGCCGAGCCTGCGTGAGGCCGGTCGCTTTGCGGACACTCTTGAGGTCCGAAGTCTGAACTTCCATCCCGCCTCCTGGGGCACGGCACCTTTGTCAAAGTTCCTTTACATCAAAAGTAAAGCATCGTTGACATTAGAATGTCAAGAAAGTTTGACATCGACGCCGCAAGTGAAGTCGACGCCGCAAGTGCAGCGCCCCGGGTGCCCGCCCCGCTCTGCAAGAGCGAAGTCCCGTTGGGTCAGCCCAGTCCGGCCAAGCCCGCAGCCAGGATCCAGCCGAGCGTGCCGTCGATCTCCTTGAGGAGCTCATCGCGCGGCGGTTGATAGTCGCTGATGACCCAGTTGACGACGATCTGCACGCCGGCGCCGACGAGCACGTCGCCGAGGACGCGCTGTTGCCCCGCGGTGAGCTCGGGCCCGGGCATCGTCGCCGATAGGCGGACCGAGAGCTCGTCGCCGATCGCCCGTCCATGGGAGCGATACAGCTCGTCGATGCGCGCGCTGACCCCGAGGACTTCGAAGAGGTGGACCCTGGCCTTCACGGGGTTGGCCTGCGCCCAACTGAGGAAGCCGGAGACGAAGCCGCGCAGGACCATTAGGGGCTCATCCTCGTCTCCGGCGAGAACCGAGTCGCGCAGATCGGCGACCACCCTCCCGTAGACCTCGCAGAGGAGGTCCTCCAGGGCGGCGAATGATTCGTAGAAGTAGCGCTTGTTGAGTCCCGCGGACTCGCAGATCGCCCCGACCGTCGTGGCTCGATAGCCCACGGTGCCGAAGAGCTCGATCCCAGCAGCGATGACCTGCTCGCGGCGTGCGCTCTTGCGCTCCTCGCGGCTGGCACCGGCATACGGACGTCCCTGATCAGTCACAGTGTGATCTTGACAACTCTCATCCCAGAACACAAACTGGCACGACTCCGTACCAGAAAGGTCGCTGATGAAGTCGAGCACATCAGGAGACGCCGCGCTCAATGCCACACGACGCACGCATGACCTCGCCGAGGCGATCGCCGACGACGAACCTATCGACCTCGTCGTGATCGGCGGCGGGTTCACCGGAGTCGGCGTCGCACTCGACGCAGCGGCCCGGGGGCTGAGTGTCGTGCTGGTCGAGCGCAAGGACCTCGCCTCGGGCACCAGCAGTTGGAGCTCGAAGCTCGCCCACGGCGGTCTGCGCTACCTGGCCAAACTCGACTTCCCGATCGCCTGGGAATCAGCCGTCGAACGCGGCCACCTGATGAGTCGGATTGCGCCCCACCTGATCCGCCCGATGCAGATGATCTTCCCGCTGCACAGCGGCGTCAGCCGCTTCGATGCCGCGCTGGCAGGCACTGGCTTCCTCGCAGGAGATGTCCTGCGGATGTTCGCGAAGACTCCCGGATCGCTGCTTCCACACCCCAGCCGGATATCGACTGCCGACGTCAATCAGCTGGCGCCCGCCACCGCCAAGTCCGGCCTGCGCGGCGGACTGCTCAGCTGGGACGGACAGCTCGTCGATGATGCCCGATTCGTCGTCGCCATCGCCCGCACGGCTGCGGCCCACGGCGCGCGCATCATCACCTACGCCTCCGCCACCGGCGTCGAACCGGGATTGGTCCACTTCACCGATGAGCTCACCGACGACCGTCATACGATCCGCGCGAAGCAGGTCGTCAACGCCGCCGGCGTCTGGGCCGACTCGCTGTCGGACGATGTCGAACTCGTCCCGAGCAAAGGCTCACACCTGCTGGTCAGGGCCGAGAACATCGGCTGCCCGTCCGCAGCTGTCACCGCGCCCGTGCCCGGCCACTTCGGCAGGTTCGTGTTCGCAGTGCCATGGCCAGACGGCCTCGTCATGATCGGTCTCACCGATGACCCGCACTCCGGACAGATCCCCGAACGGGCCCGCCCGGACGAGGACGAGTGCACATTCCTGCTCACCACCATCAACACCGTGCTGGAGACGCCCCTCACACCGGAGGACATCGTGGGCAGCTACGCCGGTTTCCGGCCACTGCTCAAGGGCAGGGGAGAAACCAGCGCAGACCTCTCACGCAAGCACGCACTGCTGCGTGACCCACACACCGACGTCCTCACGATCGTGGGCGGCAAGCTCACAGGATACCGACGCATGGCCGAAGACGCCGTCGACGAGGTGGTCAGGGCCGGCGGATTCACAGCAGAGCCGTGCCGCACCACGACGCTCAGCCTCGTCGGAGCGGGATCTCCGGATCCGGGAGCCTCGGAGCACCTGGTCCAGCGCTACGGCACCGACGCGGCCACGGTCGCGGCATACGGCGCCGACGATCCCGGGCTGAACCAACCGGTGAGAGCGGGAATTCCCCTCAGCGGCGCGGAGATCCGGTTCGCCGTCGAGCACGAACTCGCCGTGACCGTTGACGACGTGGTCGACCGCCGCACCCGGTGGGGGCTCGTCGACGCCGACCGCGAGGACCTGGCCGCCGCCGTGCGCAAGCATGCCCCAGAACTGATCGACAACCCAGCAACCGAGAGCACACAGGAAGAAGGCTGACCCACATGGACAACACGCAACCGCGGATGCGCTGGTGGGGTTGGGGCGAGGACGGCAACGACGGCCCGGTCGAACCCGGGGCCAAGAAGATGCTGACCGAGACCTGTGGCTGGCCCAAGGGCGCCAACCGTCCGCCGGTCGAACTCGACGCCGTCGAACTTCCCGACGACGACCTCCCCGACGATTCCCGCGCTCGCTTCGACGAGCTGCTGGGCGCCGAATTCGTCCGCAGCGACCACGCGACCCGCGTCTCCCATGCCGCCGGTCGCAGCGTCCCCGACCTGATCCGACTGCGCAGCGGAGACGTGCCCTTCGCTCCCGACGTCGTCCTCTACCCCGCATCCGACGCCGAGGTGGATGAGCTGTTGGCCATCTGCCGGCAGGAGCGCATCGCTGTCGTTCCCTTCGGCGGTGGGACCAGCGTCGTCGCCGGCCTCGATGCCTTCCGCCGGGACTTCCGCAGCTGCGTGTGCATCAGCCTGGCCCGCCTCGATGAGATCTTCGACCTCGACGAGGAATCACTGACGGTGACCGTTCAGGCCGGCGTCTTCGGCCCGGACCTGGAGAAGAATCTGCAGGCCAAAGGCTTCACCCTCGGCCACTTCCCGCAGTCCTTCGAATTCAGCACCGTCGGCGGCTGGGTCGCCACACGCTCGGCCGGCCAGCAGTCGACCGGCTACGGACGGATCGACGAGAACGTGTTCGGCCTGCGCTGCTCCACGCCCAACGGCCCGGTCGAGCTGCGCACGATTCCCGCCACGGCGGCCGGACCCAACCCGCGCCAAATGTTCGTCGGCTCCGAGGGCACGCTGGGCATCATCACTCAGGCCACACTGCGCATCAAGCGCCGGCCAGAGACGACCCTGCCCGATGCCTGGTTCTTCCCTGACTTCCATTCGGGCGCGACAGCCCTGCGCGAAATGGAGCAGGACGGTCTGCACCCCGACATCGCGCGACTCTCCGACGTCAACGAAACGGAGTTCGGTCTGGCACAGCTGGGCAGCGCCGTCCAGCGCAAGGGCCTCAACGCCTATCTGCGCGCACGAGGCGTTGCGAAGCCCTGCCTGCTGGTGCTGCGCTACGACGGCCGCAAGTCCGCTGCCAGATTGCGCCGGGCCGGCGGACGTGAGATCGCCAAGGCGCACAAGGGCGTCAGCATCGGAGGCTCGCCGGAGACCATGTGGGAGAAGCACCGCTTCTCGACGCCGTATCTGCGCGACCAGCTGATGACCGAGGGCATCATGGCCGAGACCATGGAGACGGCCGCGCCGTGGAGTGCCATCGAGCAACTGCACGACACGATCAAACGCGAGATCGAGACGACGATGGCCGAGCGCGGCACCCCTGCCCTCGTGCTGTGCCACGTCTCGCACCTCTACACCGCAGGCTGCTCGCTCTACTACACCGTCTTCGCCCAGCAGCACGACGGCCACGAGATGGAGCAGTGGAAGGCACTGAAGACTGCGGCCTGTGACGCGATGGTCGACAACGGCGCAACGATCACCCACCACCATTCGACCGGTGCGGACCATGCTCCTTGGCTGCCGCAGGAGCAGGGCGAACTGTGGCTGCGGATGCTGCGCGCGGCCAAGGCCGAGGTCGACCCGGAGGGAATCATGAACCCCGGGAAGCTCATGAACGGACCGACGCAACTGTGAACGCGCCACCGTCTGGAACGCAGGCGTCCCGCACGCAGGTCTCGCGAACACGGGTGCCCGTCATCCTCAATCCGGCGGCACGCAACGGCGCCGTTGCGAAGCGGATCGAGCCGCTGCGGAAGGCCTTTGCCGCCAACGGTCTGGAACCGGTGCTGATCCAGAGCACGAGCGAGCAGAACGCGAACGACCTCGCCGCCGAATTCGCGGCGCAGAACGCTCCGGTCGTCGTCTCTCTCGGTGGTGACGGCCTGGTGCGTGCAGTCGCCGCCGGACTCGTCGGCACGAACACCTCGTTGGGCATCATCGCCGGTGGTCGCGGCAACGACTTCATCGGCAAGCTCGGCATCCCGAAAGACATCGCGAAGGCCGCAGCCATCATCGCTCACGGTCGCGATCGCGCCATCGACGTCCTCGACCTCGACGGGCAGATCTGCGTCGGCAACGTCAGCCTCGGCCTGGACTCCGCCGTTCAGGAATACGCCGATTCCGTCCGTCGAATCAAGGGACACTGGGTCTACCTGTACGGCGTGATCCGAGCGATCATGCAGCCGCGACGCATCGAACTGGCACTGACCATCGATGGTGAAAGCCGCGGGTTCCGCGGCCTGTCGGCGGGCTTTGCCAATTCGGGTCGTTATGGCGGGGGACTGAAGCTCTCGCCCGAGGCCGTGCTCGATGACGGGCTCATCGATGTGGTCCTGCTCAAGGACGCTTTCCTCCCCCGGCTTGGAGCGGAGGTGGTGGCGTTCACCCTGGGTCAGCACAAACTGCACCCGCACATCCACTTCGGCCATGCCCGCGAAATCCTCATCGCCACACCGCAGGGTGCGAAGCCGGTCGAGATCGTTGCCGATGGTGACGCGGTCGCCCATACCCCTGCGACGCTCACGATCCGTCCGGGCTCGCTGAAGGTTCGCACCCCGGCGAGTCAGGTGCAGTGACCGGCCCTAACCTTCGATGTCGACTCGCTTTCGGTCCCGCTGCAGCCGGACCTCGTGGCTTGAGCGCGAGGGGTTGAGCAGTTTCAGCAGCGACAGTGTCAGCAGGGCGCCGATGATGGCGCAGCCGGCGGGCAGCAGCATCGCGGTCTTGGCGTTCGCGGCGTCGATGATGTTGCCGGCGATCGCCGACCCGAAAGCCACGCCGAATCCCAGGGAGGTGCCCAGCCAGGCGAAGGCCTCGGTCAGACGCCGAGGTGGTGCCAGCTGCTCGATGACGGAGTTCGCACCGATGAGGCTGGGAGCGATGGTGAAGCCGACGATGAACAAGATGATCGTGTAGGTGACCATGTCCTGGGCCAAGAGCATCGAACAGGCGCCGGCCGCCAGAAGAGCCACGGTGACGCCGAAGCGGTGATGGGTCGCCGAGTTCCAGTTCCGCGACCCGTAGAGTGCCCCGGCGATGAGTGAGCCCAGAGCGAAGGCGCTGAGCAGGATGCCGGCCAGGGATTTCACGCCCTGCTCGTCGGCGAAGGCCACGGCGATGACGTCGATGGCACCGAAGTTCACGCCGAGGAACACGTTGACGATGATGATCGTGAAGATACCGGGGTTGGAGAACACGTGGCCCTTGGCCTCCATGGTGCGCTCCACTGGTGGCGGTTCGGTCGACTTCTGAATGTAGAGCAGCAGCGAACCGACGCTGACGGTGAGCATCGAGAGGATGATGCCGGCCGGTGGCCACACGGCGGTGGCCAGCACGGTGGCGACAACGGGTCCGGTGACGAAGAGCAGCTCATCGGCGACGGACTCCCAGGAGAACGCGGTCTGCAGCTTCTTCGGTGAGTCGACGATGTGCGACCAACGCGAGCGCACCAGTGAGCCGACGGAGCCGACGGTGGCTCCGCCGATTCCGGCGAAGACGAAGATGAAGCCCACCCACCAGTCGAGGTAGACGGTGATGATGAGCATCAGCAGGGCGAAGAGGTGCGTGATGACGATGGGCACCATGACCGCAGACTGGCCGCGGCGGTCGACGAGGCGCGCGATCCCGGGACCGGCAAGTGCTTGGACGATCATGTACACGGCGGCGACGATGCCTGCCAGACCATAGGAGCCGCTGACGCCTTGAATGAACAGGACGATTCCCAGGCCCAGAACTGCGATGGGCATACGTGCAACAAGACCGGCCAAGGAGAACTTGAGGGCACCGGGAAGAGACAGAATTTCCCGATAGTTGTTGAACACCAGGAAAGTCTACCCAGCGCATCCGGCGCCCACCATAGGGATACGGCGTTATTGCCGGTGAATCGGGTCACCTCGGCGAGGGTGAAGGTACGACACAGCGGCACCGCCAGTGTGAGGAGTCCGGGGAAATATGACAAAACCTATACAATTGCCAAGATTGCAATCTCCTCCCGCCGGCGGTCCCGCCGCATTGACTGAAACCCGGAGTGCCGATGACGGACAACAGCAGTTTCGACGAACTGTTCGACAGCCAGGATGACCGACCGCAGCGCCCGCGCCGCAAGAAGAAAGTGTGGCGCAAGGTCCTCGTCGCCATACTCGTGATCGTCATTCTCGGCGTTCTCGGCGTCGGCATCTACCTGTGGAACATCGGCCGCACATTCGACAACAACGCCAACCAGCTCACCGACGAGCAGATCTTCGGCACACAGCGCCCCGATGACAGGAAAGAAGAGAGCGGCACAAACATTCTGCTGCTGGGCTCCGACGAGCCGATGGACGAGGTCGACGTCAACGACTCCCGCGGACTGCGCTCGGACACGATCATGGTCATGCACCTGCCCGAGTCCGGCTCGAAGGTCCAGATCATGTCGATCCCGCGTGACAGCTGGGTCGACATCGAGGGCCACGGCCAGGCGAAGATCAACTCCGCACTCTCCTACGGCGGGCTTCCGCTGGCCGTGTCCACAGTCTCGGACTTCATCGGCACGGACCTCGACCATGTGGCGATCATCGACTTCCAAGGCTTCAAGGCGCTGACCGACAGCCTCGGCGGGGTGAGCGTGAACTCGGAGCAGAGCTTCGAGAAGAACGGCTACACCTTCGAACAGGGAGAGAACCTCCTCAACGGCGACGAGGCCCTGACCTTCGTGCGCGAACGCAAGTCCTTCCAGGACGGCGACTTCCAGCGCGCACGTAACCAGCAGGCCTTCATCAGGGGCCTGACCAACGAGATCATCTCCGCCGACACACTGTCGAACCCGGTGAAGATTCAGAACATGGTCGAGGATTTCTCGCCCTACATGTACGTCGACTCCGGCCTCGACGCCCAGTACATCTCCGCCACGGCCTTCGGCATGCGCGACGTCCGCCCCGGCGACATCGAGTTCTTCACCTCCCCGACGGCCGGAGTCGGCACCTCGAGTGATGGTCAGTCGATCGTCAACGTCGACGAAGAGGAACTGGAGAAGGTCCAAGACGCGTTCGCGAACGACACCCTGGACGACTACGTGCAGAACGCTCCGGAGTCGCATCTGTAGACAGTGGATCACATCGATCACCCCCGCCGAGGTGGTCTGACGTGGCTGCCGGCCGAGCAGCAAGAACCCCGCCCCAGGATGTCCTGGAGCGGGGTTCTTCGCGTCAGTCGGCGAATTGGACCTTGTGCACTGCGTTGGGTGCACCCCATTCGTCGCCGTTCTCGAGGGCCTGGTTGGAGACGCCGACGCTGAGCTTCTCTCCGGTGACGGTGTTCTCGTAGTCCACGTAGGTTGTGCCCGCGGCTCCCTCGCCGCCTGTGTGTTTCCAGCGGGTCGCGTTCTCGTCGCCGTGGTCGGCCAATTCGGCAGCGGCGTCCTGGGACGCGAATGCTTCGACCCGTTCCGTGTTGCCCTGGCCCCAGGCGATGACGAGCTGGTCGGCATATTCGGTGGCATCGCTCGGGTAGTGGACGGACTGTGGCTTGACGTCTGCAGCCGCAGTCTCCGACGTCGAGGCTGCCAGGGCCGGCCCACTGGCGAGTCCGATTCCAGCGAGACCGGCAATGCTCGCGATTCCCAGAGCTGCTGCACGATTGCGGATGGTGGTCTGCATAGAGTCGATCCTTTCTGTTTGAGAATTGTCGCCGATGGGTGACAAATCGTCGACGTCGCCCAGTATTGCGAATGTGCATCGGGCTGGGTCGACAGCGGCTGAGAGGAGGCTCGGAGAGTGTCACAGCTTGAAGACGGGTTCTTTGCAGTTCTGCGTCAGCGCAATCGTCCGAGAATGCGGAAGCTCTTCCGGCTTCGACTGTCACGCGGCAACTGTCCTTGCAGTTGGCCCCGGCCGCACAGCAGCCTCGCTGGAACCGACGGGGCCCCACAGAACCGGTGTTAGAGAGCATTGAATGCGACGTTTTCGTGTGCGCAGTGATACTCGATCGTGATCTGGCTTCTCGGGTCGATGAACAATCGCAGTGATGACAACTCGAGCCAAGAGCTGAGTCCATGACGAGATTGATCATCCGAACACGACACCCTTATCCATGTTGCGCTCCGACTGTTATTGCCTTAATAGTAAGCTCGGCAAGAAAACGTGTAGTCAACATGGAGAAAAGTGAATAGGACCACGCTCGGACTTGCCGCCATTGCCGTCACAACTATCCTATTGGCCGGATGCGGAACAGGCACCGGCTCAAAACAGAACGAATCAGCAGGGGGTACAGAGACGACCAGCACCCAGGCCAACCCCAAAGACGCCGAGGAGAAAAAGGCGGTTAAGAGTCATGACGCCCTCGCTCCTGAAGACTACAGCGACCGTCTCTTGTCTCTCGCAGATGTCCCTGACTCCCTCAGTATGGACGAGGAGGGCCAGTTCGGTGAATCTACAGAAGGGCTGTCGTCAGATAAAAGCGGCACAGAAGTAGTCAGTTCTTTGGCTGAGTGCGCTATGAATCAATACGGCACAGTCGTGCGAGGAGCTCCAGAAACAACCGCCTACCGAACGTTCACCGAATCGAGCGAATCCGGCTCTCTCGGAATTGTCACTTCACTATCGAAACCCACAGAGAACCCTGATGTGGTCAAGGATTCTATCGACAGTGCTATCAGCGAATGCATGCTGATTGATCCAAAGATCACGGCTGGCAATCCGATCGAATCTGTGGACAGCTTTGAACCCAGCGGAACCAAAGGCGAAGGCATCTGCACGACAGCATTCGACGGCAATCTTGGCGACCAAGACATAACCCTCGTCGGTACTACGTGTTTCGTCTCATGGGCCGACGAGATTCTGGCTATCTCCTATTCTGCAAGCATGTCCGGTGCCAGTTCTTCAGTCGACCAGGCAGCCGTCGACGGAGTCCAGGAAATAATGGAAACTGAAATTTTGCCGCCGGCCTTCCAAAAAGCCGGATTCGACAAGTAGTTACCTACCCTCTCCTGCCCTGCCAAACCCCAACCATATGCGCGGTCTGATCTGCCACAAACAAGCGGCTGTTCCGTCCAAGCTTTGTGCCAATGGGTGCGATGAAGGCAACTTCGCACTCGGTGTGCTTCAGGCCCGCCCGTGTTCTTTGGTCTGGTTCTTCAGCACTCCTGCCGTCTATTCGCTTGCGACCTTGTGTGCGGGTGCGAGCCCTCAGAAGTCATTGCGACCATGATCAATGGTCTCAGACTGCACCAGCTGCCGGAGACTCATTAGCGATACGCGATCGTGATCGCGAATCGCCGCCCCCGGAGCCGCACCGCCGTTTCGGAACTGTCGAGCTCAGCCTCGAGCCTGCTCACGATGCCACTTCGAATGGAGGCAACGCAGCGGGGGAGACATCAAGCGACCGCAGAACACGACGCAGAGCACCGGGCGAAGCGTAAGCTCCGTGCTTCTCCAGAGTTCGGATTGCGTCGACTGTGGTGTTCGACTGCTCAGCCAGATCCGCTATGGGGAGTCCGCTGATCACGCGCTCGCTCGCAATGATTTCGGCAAGATCTTCAGGTGCTCTCAGGCACTCTGTCGTCTTCCTTGCCAGCAGCTTACTGACTTCCTGGTTCTTCCCCAGATGGGCAAGCGCCACGAGCCGGTGGCCGAAATTCACGGGGGTGCCGTGCCTGCGGGCGGCGCCTAGTGGGAACCAGCGACGCAACAGGAGGGCGGGGTCACAAGCGGAGCGCAGCAATTGAAGTCGTTGGGCAGTGCGTGTCCGATCGTGACCGCGAAGACCGGCCAGCGATCGGTAGTGGAGTGCCTCCGTGAGGTGTCTCTGAGCCATCGGCGCGAGCGGTCTCCCGCGTCCGGGCCGCGTTGTGGCAGCGTCGACGACCCAGGTCGTTCCGGATTTTCGCCCAGGGATCAAGCCGCTGGCAGCCAGTGCCCTGGCTCTGCGTTCGGACACGCTCAGCCGTTGCTCCGCTTCCCTGATCTTCAGGTCACAAATAGACCGCACCGATATGCAAGATCAATGGAAACTCTCTGCCACCCAAGCTCACCCCACCGGCACTTCTCGCCGTCTTCGCTGCCCGCGAGTGAAGTAGACACCGGCCAGCACCGTCGCGATCACGAGCAGCCCGAGGGCGCCGGCGAGTGCTGCGTCGAGCCCGAGCAGAGCGAGCAGACCGCTGGTGGCCATGATGCCCACTGCGTTGGTCGTGCGCAGCAGCGCGAACATCTCCGCACGCCTCTCCTCCGGGGCAAGGCTGTCGAGGGCGAGCAGGTAGAAGGTGTCGAGCATCGGCAGGAACCAGCCGACGACGAGGGCACCGGCAAGGGTGAGGGCGATGTGGCCGTCGAACAGGAGCAGTGAGAAGGCGGCGGTGGTGATGGCGAAGAAGGCTGTGACCTTCCATCGGCCGGGCATGCGGTTGCGGATGCTCACCCACACTCCGCCGAGGACCGAACCGATGCACAACGCCAACGCGAACAGGAACGCCCACGCCGGATCGAGGCCGAACGACAGGGCGAATGACACCGCTCCGACCTCGATTCCGGCAATGGCGGCACCGGTCGCACCCGACGCGAACAGCCAGATCCAGACCACGCGCGGCACGGGGTTGCGGCGGCTCGAACGCCGGCTGGCAGCTGGGGTCGACCGTGCCTCGGGGATCTTCGGAATGAGCACCATCGGTCCCGCGCCGAGGATGGTGACCACGGCCATTGCTGCAACCGGTGACCACGCCCCGAGCAGCGAGGCGAGGACCGGTGAAGTGGCGAAGGCGACCTCATTGAGGGTGGCGGCAATGCCCAATGCGCGCGGCATCCCGGCGGGTTCGACGAGGTGGTTGAGCAGTGTTCGCAGATATCCGTAGGCTGCGCCGTTGACCAGGCCGGCCACGACGACGGCGATCATGAGATAGGCGAACGGCGCCGACACCGCGGCCAGGATCGTGACTGCGATGAGGCCGAGTGTGCGGAACGCGATGAGGGTGCGCAGGTAGCCGACGCTGCCGAATCGCTGACCGAGTCGGGTGATCGGCACCGAGCCGAAGATCTGTGCCGCCGTCATAGCGAAGACCAGACCCGCACCCGACTCTGCAGATCCGGTGATGGGCAGTGCGAGGAGCGCGAAGGCGATGGGTGCGGCTGCCTGCGGCACACCGAAGGTCCCGTACCCGATCTGCCAACGCAGCACGTTGAGGCGCGAACGTGAGGGACCGCCGTTGTCCTGCGGTGGCGTTGGTTGAGTATTCTCCATCAGGCTCCGATGACCACGCGGATGAAGTCGACCGGGGCCTCCTGGCCCGCTGTGTAGGAGTAGCTCTGGTCGGTGGGGGTGTTGGTCGACATTCCAGCGGAAAGTGTCTGTGTCTCGTCGGGGAGTTCGAGCGCGAGCTCCCCGGAGATCACGTGGAGGATTTCTTCGGTGCCGGCACGGTCGGGTTCTGCCTGGTACCTCACGCCTGGTCCGAGATGCCACCGCCACAGTTCGGTGCCCGGTGCTGAGGACGCGCCGAGGAGATGTGCCGTGCTTTCGTGCGGTCCCTCCCAGGCCAGGGTGTGGCCGCTGCCCGGATCAGGCTGGCCGGTCCCGCCGGGGTCCGCGGATGTGCGCTGACCACGATCACAGGAGGCGGAGCTGTCAGGCCTTGACGAGGCCTTGCCTCTGAGCGCGAGATCGGCGAAGTTCGCATCGAGGGCGTGGGCAATGCGGTCGATGGTCGCCAGGCTGGGGTTGGCCTGGCCCAGCTCGATCTGAGTGAGCATTCGGCGGCTCAGTGAGGACTCATCGGCCAACTGTTGAACGGTCCAATCGCGAGCCCTGCGAAGGTTCCGGACGCGGTCACCCACGCGGTCGAGGAAGGTCTGGATGCGGGGGCTCTTCGTTGACATAATGAGCACTATACTGCACGCTGACTATGAGCACTATAGTTCCCTAGTGAAGGATTCCACGTGACCTACATCGAAGCGTTCGCCGTCGAGCAGTGGATGGACGAATATGAGGAGTCGTGCCGTTTCAACCTCGCCGAGACATGTGTGCGATCACTGACCGTCGACGAGCTCGTCGACCTCACAGGGGATCGGGCGGCGTTCTGGGAGCAGCTCGGCACGATGCAGCTGACCTACGGGCCCATCATCGGCAGTCCGCGGCTGCGGGAGCTTGTCGCGGAACTCTACGATCATGCCGGCGCCGATGACGTCATGATCACACATGGTGCGATCGGCGCCAATTCGCTGGCCTATTCCGCACTGGTCGAACGCGGAGATCATGTCGTGACTGTGGTGCCCACCTATCAGCAGCATTATTCGATCCCGGAGAGTCTGGGCGCCGAGGTTGACCTTGTGCATCTGCGTGCCGACGACGACTGGCTGCCGCGTCTCGAAGATATCGCTGCCGCAGTGCGGCCGAATACGAAGCTCATTGCGCTGAACAACCCCAATAACCCCACCGGAGCGCTCATTCCCCGCCAGCAGATGGAGGCCATTGTCGACATCGCCCGCGAGGTCGGTGCCTGGGTCCTCTGCGATGAGGTCTACCGCGGAGTCGACCAGAACGGCGACGGGTTCACCGCATCTATCGCCGATCTCTACGAGTTCGGGATCTCCACCGGCAGCATGTCCAAGCCCTATGCGCTGGCCGGACTGCGGTTGGGTTGGATCGTCGGACCGCAGGACTTCCTGGCAGCAGTCGCGATTCACCGTGACTACACCACGATCAGCGTCGGCCGCATCGATGACGCGCTCGCGATAGTGGCCTTGGAGAACAGAACCACGATCCTCGCCCGTTCGCGAGCAATCACCCGTGAGAACCTGGCCGTCCTCGATGATTGGGTGGCTTCACGTGCAGACGTCAGCTGGGTGAAGCCGCAATCGGGCACTACCGCGCTCCTCGGCTACGACGCAGACATCGATTCCTATGACTTCTGCCGCCGGCTGTTGGCCGAGCACGGCGTCATGTTCACCCCGGGAGACGCCTTCGGCATTCCCAAAACTTTGCGCATCGGATTCGCCGACGACCACGAGGTGCTGAAGACCGGGCTGACGCTGACAGGCGAATTCCTCGACAGCGTGTCTGAATGGTGAAGACGGGCCCTACTTCAGCACCCCATCCACCAGCGTGCGCGCATCGTGCTGTAGGGCCCGCAGGTGGTCTTCATCGCGCAGCGACGCCGCATAGATTTTGTACACGTCTTCTGTGCCGGATGGCCTGACCGCGAACCAGGAGCTCTAGGTCGTGACCTTGAGTCCGCCGATGGGGGTGTTGTTTCCCGGCGCCGAGGTGAGCACCGAGGCTACCGGTTCACCGCCGACGGACTTCGCGCTCACCTGGATTGTCAAGGACTTCGTCCTGTACATGTACGTCGACTCCGGCTTCGACGCCCAGTACATTTCCGTCACGGCCTTAGATATTTCCGGCCAGGCGACATCGAGTTCTTCACTTCCCCGATGGCGGGAGTCGGAACCTCGAGTGACGGCCAGTCGATCGTCAACGTTGGCGAAGAAGGGCTGAAGAAGGTTCAGGACGCGTTCCAGAACGACACATTCGAGGACTACGCGCAGAACGCACCGGAGTCGCACCTGTAGGCAGTGGAGCGCAGTAGTAGTGCGAAGAAGAGAGAGCCCCGCTCCCAGTTTATCCTGGAGCGGGGTACTGCTTGTCCTGGCCGAGGTTGCCTGAAGGCACGTACGGTCATCGCATTCTGTACTTCTCATCTGTCCACTCGGATCTCGAACCTTCAGCACAACGCTCACTGCCCAGCGAAATGGGCGGAGAGTTTCCGATGATCTCCGCGCCTTGCCTACAGATCGGGGCTGGTGTGCACCGCGAGCTAAGATTAACGCCCTGTCGACCACAACGTGAGGTCACCGGACTCCTGGCGGCACGGCACTGTGATTGCGCCTCTGAAAACGTAGTCTACGGCGCGGGCAGTTACACTCCATGTCCCGCCAATCTCGGTGGGCATTGACTCGTGTTTCTCTGAGGCTGCATCATGAAAATGTTCTCGAGCGTCCACGTCTGTGAACACCGAGAACTTCTCTTTGGCTCTCGCCGTGGTCCGAGGAGGTAAGTCGCCGATGTACCAAGAAACGATGCAACTATCCGAAGTTGCTTCGACGTGGAAGTTTGAAGTAAGTAGACGGGGAACTGCTCGATTAGCCTTAGGCAAGTTCATGGTCGAATAGTCTAACTGGTATGGCTTCAGTTCACCGTAGTGGGGAGGCTTATCTGGCATCATCTGAAACACCGGGAACTGGCGTCCGTGATTGTCGACATGGTCACAATAGGCTGAATCCGAAACCATCAATACTGTGACATTGGGGCGTAATTTCACCCGCGCCCGAACGTTCTCGAGGTAGCGATCCGATTTGTTGCTTATCTCGAAAGTCCCATGGTTCAACATTTGGCGCAAGAACTCGGTTTTCGCACTTTCGACGGCGGCCTGGCATTCGTCTTGCCACCTTTTGACATCAGCACGAAACTGGTCGACTGTGCGGCGGTCTGCGTTGCCCAACTGCGGTTCCAGAATGTTACGCACACCAGTTAAGTTGGAGCTACTTCGTGCGGAGGCAGGTATGCCCTCTATCATCTCGTCTGCGGCTGACTTGACCAGGCTTTCGATCAGTTCTTGGACGTTGTCACGGCTAATGCGGTCAAAGGCGCCAGAATATTCGATGCTCACTCTGGCACCGGTATGAGGAGCTTTGACACGTCGGCACTCTAGTTGCTTCAGGTCGTGGCTCGTCGCGGGACGAGTCTTCTCTGGGGTTCTGACATACACTTCGCCGTCGCGAACTGACAATTTAGAAGTGTCATCTGTGTAGTCCTTTCGGCAAGCGTGGATGCGGTCACCCCATTGTGGTGCGTTTACAATGATCGCTAGCACCAGACCGTCCGAATGCTCGATGAACTGATGATCCCATTGAGGGCCGTCTGCACCGACGTAGGTTCCGACAGAATCATGTAGAACCGCAGCGTCTACCTTTTCGACGCCGACAAGCGTTTTCTGCTGGTCGATGCCAACTAGGATTACTCCTGATCCACTCAGGTGTTTCTCTGCGAGATCTGGCATCCGGTTAGCCATGCCAATTATCGTCCTGCTCAGTACGACTGCAGATCGCTTTCTGTTCTGCCGTTCGTCAAATGAAAGACTGCCCTTCAACTCGAGATAATCGACCTCTGACAGGTCGCCCAGCGCCAGTGCATGATTGACTAAAGACAACCATCCGGAGATCCCGGTAGGTAGCCGCGACAGATCGACGTCCATGTGTGAAATCTTTCCTTACAGTGCTCGGGCTTTCGAGTTGACACGCCGTTGCCCGAGCACCGGGTCGCAGCCGAGTGACATATTCCCGACACTATTGTGGCCAGGCAGTCAAAGTGCTAGCTGGGGATCGGAGCGAGTGCCCCCGGGATATAAAGCGACTCCGGAATTAGCCGGAGATCTGGAAACCTCTTTGAATGTCGGATATTTGCACTTTTGGAGGCAAATCGACAAGGCTAGCTAGCCGATTAATCAAGTCTGTTATGGAGCGAGTTCTCGCCGCTGTGTCAGTCGAATTGAGAGTTTCCCGATATAGGCGAAGCACGTCACCATCATCGCCAAACACAAGTGGAAGCTCGTTGAGAGGGCCGATCAATCGCTCTTGATCTAGTCTAAAACGCATGATTTCACGGACAAGCGTCAGTCGCTGGTGATCACGCTCTACCCGTTTTTGGGAAGTCCGAGCCCATCGACTTTGGAAGTATCCCAGAACGCCAGTTAATGCAGCCCCGACCACTGCGCCTGCGAGGGCAGCTAAGAGTTCTGGACTCACTTACAACCTCCAGTAATTTGGGTCGCGTCCTTCAACTTCACCAGGTTTATGCGCTTTCATCGCCCTAGCCCAGCACGCCGTCGACCAAGCTCCGCGCATCGTGCTGCACGGACCGGAGGTGGTCATCGTCCTTCAGCGATTCCGCGTAGATCTTGTACACGTCCTCTGTGCCCGATGGCCTGACCGCGAACCAGGAGTTCTCGGTCGTGACCTTGAGTCCGCCGATGGGGGCGTTGTTTCCCGGCGCCGAGGTGAGCACCGAGGTCACCGGTTCACCGCCGACGGTCTTCGCGCTCACTTGGGAGGCCTCCAGCGCACCGAGCTTGGCCTTCTGCTCCCGCGTGGCCGGGGCGTCTTGGCGGGCGTAGGCGCTATGGCCGAAGTTCGCGGCCAAACCTGCATAGCGCTGAGACGGGGTCTGTCCAGTCTTCGCCGTCATCTCGGCGGCCAGGAGGGCCATGATGATGCCGTCCTTGTCCGTCGACCACACCTTGCCGCTGCGACGCAGGAACGATGCGCCGGCTGATTCCTCGCCGCCGAAGGCCAGCGTCGAGTCGAGGAGTCCGGGGACGAACCATTTGAATCCGACAGGGACCTCGAAGAGCCGGCGACCGTGGGCAGACACAATGCGGTCAACGATCGAAGAGGTGACCAGCGTCTTGCCGACCCCGGCGCCGGTCGACCACTCGGGACGGTGATCGAGCAGGTAGTCGATGGCCGTGGCCAGGTAGTGATTGGGGTTCATCAGTCCCGCGTCGGGGGTGACGATGCCATGACGGTCCGCATCGGCGTCGTTGCCTGTGGCGATGTCGAAGTCAGCGCGGGAGGCGATGAGCCCGGCCATGGCGTACGGGGAGGAGCAGTCCATGCGGATGTTCTCGTCCCAGTCGAGGGGCATGAATGACCAGGTCGGATCGACCTCCGGGTGAACGACCGTGAGGTTGAGATCGAAGTCCTCGGCGATCGCGGCCCAGTAGTCGACACTGGCTCCGCCCAGGGGATCGGCGCCGATCTGGATGCCGGAGCTGCGGATGACATCGAGATCGATGACCGATTCGAGGTCTTCGGTGTAGTTGGCGATGAAGTCGAAGTTCTCGGTGTTCTCCAGATGGAAGGCCCGTTGGAAGCCGGTGCGTGGGACCTTCTCCCACCCGGCTTCGAGATAGGAGTTCGCGCGCTCAGCGATCCACGTAGTCGTCTCTGAGCCTGCCGGTCCGCCGTGAGGGGGGTTGTACTTGATGCCGCCGTCGGATGGCGGATTGTGGCTGGGGGTCACGACGATGCCGTCGGCCTGAGGCTCGGTCGCGGACTTCCCGGCGTTGAAGCCGAGGATCGCGTGGGAGAGCACAGGTGTGGGGGTGAATCCGTCACGCTCATCGATGAGCACGGGCACCTCGGCGGCGGCAAGGACTTCGAGGACGGTGAGGAACGCAGGCTCACTCAGCGCATGGGTGTCACGGCCCAGGAAGATGGGGCCGCGGATGCCCTGCTGCTTGCGGAAGTCGACAATGGCGGCGGTGATCGCTGTGATGTGGGCTTCGTTGAAGGCACGGTTGAAGCTCGAGCCGCGGTGGCCCGAGGTTCCGAAGCTCACGGCCTGAGCCGGTACGGAAGAATCGGGGACGAGATCGTAATATGAGTCGAGCAGTGCGGGGATGTCAACAAGATCCCGATCCTGGGCCAGCTGGCCGGCGCGAGTAGTCATAGTCCTACCTTGCCAAATCCCCACCGATGCACACATTCCTGAGCCTTCAGTTCTTGCATCGTGGACGGCAGATGTTCCGATGGGCGGAAAATCATTGCTCTCACCCACTTCGCCCAGTGTTCTTGCCCGTTCTCGGAGACGATCGGTTCACTCGGGTTGTTGCTGTGGCCGGGCCAGCTTGAGTGAGTAGATGAGATGGGGCATTCCTGTGGACGATGCATTTCCCTGCTGATTGATCCGGGGGATCTCCTCGTGAGCTAGGTGGCATCGTTCGCAAGCTTGAGCGATATTGCCCCAGGGGAAATCTGGTGGCAACTCCTTCGCATTCCTGTGCCGGTCAGTTTCCATCGCCAGATCTCGTTTGGCCGCTTCTTGATCAGGATAGAGCCCGACCTGTTTGTAGTGGGCAAGGAGCCAAACCTCGAAACACGGCACTGACACTACGCCTCGGACCTGTGTGGTCCGATTAGACATACTGTCGCATCGTTTGAGGAAGTCGGTGCGGTCGGTACCGTCGTGGTCGACGATGATCCAGACTTCGTCAAAGGCGGAGAGGTCGCCTTGAGGGCTCGCAAGCTTCTTCAGCACGCCGTTGGGGTCCCGTGCGATCGGTTTGACGCTGACACTGTGGGACTTGTCGCGATTGGCGAGGCGCTTCAGTTCTTCCAGGTACCGCTTTTCGGTGATCTGACCGTTGGTGACGAGGAGAACAGTTCTCTTCGACTGACGTTTGGGTGCTGATCGTTTGCGAGACAATTCTGCTCAGCCCACACTCTCTCGCAATGACAGCCCCCGCCGGAATGGCTCTGTCACATTGACATCGGGAACGGCGCCAAATTTTCCTGCCAAGTACCTCTTCTGTTCGTTGTTTCCCTTACGGGTGTCGAATTCCTGCAGCGAGAACAGTTCGCTCGTGCCGTCATCGTCCTTCTCACAGAACCAGACTTCGTTAGGTTCCAGAATTCTTGAGGGGGAGTTGGACAGCAACGCAGTGTCATGGGCGACGAATATCAGCTGGGCACCGAGGTGGTTGATGTCCTCATCTTTGAACATCTCAATCAGCGACGCTGTCAGGCTTGGGTGGAGGCTGGAGTCGAGTTCGTCAACGACCAGGGCACCGCCGGTGGTCAAAGCTTCAATCGCTGGTAGAACCGTTGCCATCCAAGTGATGGTGCCTGCGCTCTGGGCATTGAGCGGCAGAGAGAATTCCCCTCCATCAGCAGACTTGTGGGTGAAGACCAGAGAGCGCCCCATGCTGGCAATGATCTCCTCGGGCACTTCCATTTCGGGGTCATCTTCGACAGCTGCATAAAGTGCTTCGAGTTTCTTGACGAGATCTTCAGGCAGCTCTCGTTCGTCCAACCGAACTTCCGTGATCCCCAGGTCGGCAGCCCTGGCGACGCTGTTGACCAGCTCCTGCCATCCGTCATCGCCTTCGGCCAAACGTGCCATCACCCATTGAAGTCGATTTGTCGTTCCCTGGTCGCCCACCTCGATCGACTGGAAGTGCGGCGAGTGGACGAGAGCGCGAGCGACCGGAGCCAGCGTCAAGTGTTCATATTGGAAGGCCGTACTTAGGAAAGTTGCAGTGCGGGTCGTGATGCGTCGGACTTCCTGCGTCGGCCCCTTCAACGTGGATCCTGTGCTGAGGAGCATTTCGGACGACTTATGGTCCTGGACTCTTGTGAACAGGTGACGGGCGGTCCCGTGGGGGTAGCTTTTCAGCGATTCGTAGCTGATACCCCAGTCTTCAGCAGAGATCTCGTAATCGTAGCGAACATCATCGGCGACGAAGCTGAGGAAGTATTCGGTTCTTTCCGCAGTGCCGGAGGTGTGTCCAAAATGAGGATGAAAAAGTAGCGTTCGCGGTCGTCGAATCGACTTGATGAGGGTCTCGAGAGCGTCGAGAAGCGTGCTCTTGCCGGACGCATTAGGGCCGAATATCGCCGCAGTCCGAACCGTAGAATCGATCCAAGATTGCCCGTTTCGAGGCACCAGAGTGCGCAGCGTTTTCGAGGTTAAGTCGAGCGTCGCAGTATCGGCGAAGCTCCGGAAGTTCCTGACTCGGAATTCGAGTAACATGCTTCAACTATAGGCTCAGGCGCCACTTCAGGCAATCTTTCGGAATAAAGTTCCCGAAACCGCCTTTATTCAGGGTGCTGAGCTCCCTGGCCTGGAATCCCAAGTACCGGTCGTTGCGACCGGGGCGATTGGGCCACCGGGCGCCACTGAGTCCGAAGCTTGTCCCCGCCGTCGATATGGATCGATGGCGTGTGGTTGCCTCACTTCACCCAGGGCTCGTCGCCGGTCTCGGACACGATCGGCTTGCCGTGGTCGAGGTTCCACGACCCCATGCCCCCGACAACGTTGTAAGCGTCGAAGCCGTTGGTGGTCAGCCACGCCACGGCGCGGATGGAACGCCCACCGGTGCGGCAGATGACGTACATATCGTCATCGAGGGGCAGATCGTCGAGGCGGGTGGGCAGTTCGCCCAGCGGCACGTGGACCGCGCCTTCGATGTGCCCGGCCTCCCATTCGTCGTCCTCGCGCACGTCGATGATGGCGGCACCCTCGGGGATTTCGTTCACGGAGACTGATTCTTCATCCATGTCTTCAGTTTAGGCACGCAGTCTTCCCAATGCATCCCCGAGGCCAGGTTGCTGCCCGTGCGACTCAGCGCTCCTGGGTGTCATCTCCCTGATGTCGTTCGACGAACGGCAGGACGCTTGAGCCATCGCCCATCGAGGCCCGTGCGATCACGCCGAGCGAGCCGTCCTGATGCAGGATCACGGCCTGGAGGTCATCGAGCGAACCGTGTCCCGACTGGCGAGCGGCGGTGTGGACATCAGCCTCGGTGAGTCGGTGTTTGCGCAGGGACTTTCGCTGCAGCTGACCGTCGTAGTAGAGCAGCACCGGGGGAGAATCGAGAAGTCGGCGCATGAAATGCGATCGCGAGCGGATGGTTGCGAGCACCCACTGCACGACGACGAGCAGCACCAGGGCGACCAGGGTCTGGGCGAGGCCGACGTCGACGGCGGTCATGACACGACCGAATGCCGAGCCGATCGTCACCGCGATCACGAAGTCCAAAGGTGTCATCTTCGCCATCGTCCTCGGTCCTGTGCCGCGCAGCAGGATGACGAGCGTGAGGTAGCCGACGGTGCCGATGAGCAGCGTGTGCCAAATGGGGGACCAACCGGTCCAGAAGTAGCTGGGATCCATTCGGCCATCGTGACACATCAGCGACGTCGACGAAGCTTCCCGCCGCCTGACAATGCAGACTGCGGCCCGACACCCCCCTGTCGCAGGGAGCGACATCATGTGACAATGACCGAACAGTCGACCATACGACTGAGGTGCAATGGATCGTCAGCGAAAGGATCGATGATGAGCAGAGACACGAGCGACGAGACGAACGGCGAGAAGAAGGCCCGCGATGTTGCGGAGAAACTCGATAAGACGGCCGAGCCGCTGGCCGGCACCTCCCAAGTGCACTCGCATGCGAAGGTCGGCTACACCGAGGAGGACGTCGAGCGTCGTGCTGGTGATGCTGCCGCCGAGGAGGGTGTGAGCCTGTATCGCAACCCAGACGGCTCACATACCGCCGTCGACGAATCAGCAGCCGAGGACTTCGTCTCCGAGGACGCTGTCCGAAGAACTGACGAATCCGCAAACGACGACCGGTGAAGGGAGAGCACAATGGCTGACACCGAGAACCTGAATCAGGCCGATGTCGTGAGCATCCTCCGCGACAGCGGATACGTGATGCTCACCACCGCACTCAACGACGGCAAGCTGCTCGCCCACCCCATGGTGCCTCAGCAGGTCACCGACGATGCCGATGTGTGGTTCTTCATCGGCATGCAGGGTGACCAGGCGACAGCACTGCTGAAGAATCCCGAGGTCAACATCGCCGTCGCCGAGGCGGGCAATTGGCTCTCGGTGGCAGGTCGAGTCGAGTTCGTCGACGACCAGGACAAGAAGGACGAACTCTGGAATGACCAGGTCGCCGCCTGGTTCACCGGCGGGCGCAATGACCCCGAACTCGGCCTCATGAAGGTCGTCGGGGACTCCGCCCAGCACTGGGGACTCGAGGGCGGGAAGGTCTCCGCGCTGGCCCAGATCGCCAAGGCCAAGGTCACCGGTGATCGCACCGCCGGAGGCAGCGACACCACCGAGCTCTGAACGAGCGAACAGGCGGCTCACCGGCGGGGGGGTTCTTCCGGCGGTGAGCTATGCCGGCGTGGCCGATGCCACCGACTCCAAGACTGGCCACACACGACTCTCGGACTAGCATGGAGGCATGGCAAAGCAGATCGTCATCATCGGTGGGGGACTGGCCGGAATCACCGCGGCCCGGGAGTTCAGCGAACGCGGACAGGCGGTCACCCTCGTCGACCCGAACGCGGGGGAGACCTGCGAGCGACCACCCCTGTCGAAGCACCTCTTCGACGACTCCCGGTACCACCTGCCCTTCCACCTCGAATCCAGTGAGCTCATCACCTTCGTCCGTGACAGGGCAACGGAGATCACCCTCGCCGAGGTGGGTGAAGGAGGCACCGTCCACCTGGCCACCGAGGTGACCCTGGACTTCACCCACGCCATCCTCGCCACCGGCATGGAGGCCAACCGACCCGAGATCCCGCAGTATCCGGACGCGCTTCCGGTCTACAACCTCGGCGAGGCCGAATGGATCCGTGGCATGGTTGCCGAATCCAGTGCCCCTCTCAACGTCGGAGTACTCGGCTCCGGGTACTTGGGGATGGAAGTCGCCACCTCGGCGGTCGCGGCAGGCCATGAAGCCACTGTCTATCTGCGTGGCGACGAACCGCTGCGCAAGCAGCTCTCGGCACCGGTGCGCCAGGCTCTCTTCGCCAAGCACAAGGAAGCGGGCGTGAAGTTCGTCGCTCACACCAGCAGTCCAGATGAAATTCCGGCGAACATTCATAACCTGTTCGTCACCAGCGTCGGCGCCCGTCCGGCGCTCATTCCCATCGATGGCGACCGACCCGCCGAGGCATGGGAGGTGAATGAGAAATTGGCAACATCTCACCCCGGAATCTGGGCCGCCGGTGACTGTGCCCGCATCACCGCCGGACCCTATGCCCTCGACCACCCCTGGGCCTGCGAACCCGTGGCCGAAAGTCACGGCAGATACC
This sequence comes from Brevibacterium picturae, assembly GCF_030453725.1. Taxonomy (GTDB): domain Bacteria; phylum Actinomycetota; class Actinomycetes; order Actinomycetales; family Brevibacteriaceae; genus Brevibacterium; species Brevibacterium sandarakinum_A. Next base: position 4,804 of record NZ_JAKDJU010000021.1, on the reverse strand, counting down.
TCGCCGACCTGCTTAGTGCCGAGGGCAGTGAAGCCGAAGAGCCCTGGTCCGACGTTCCCTGGCACTGGAGCTTCCAAGGTCCGGAAAAGGTCTTCACCGCAGGCCTGACCAGCCCCGATGCCACCGGCACGATCATCAGGCACGACCCGAGCGGGAAGAAGTTCCAGGTCTTCCACTTCGACGGCCCAAGCTCAGAGGCAGCTCTCGTCGGTGTCGAAACGCTCAACTGGCCGCCCATGCAGGCCGCTGCCAGACGAGTACTTGCCGGTAACAACAAACCGACTCGTGCCCAGATCGAAGACCCGGACTTCGACTTCAAGGCTCATAGCCGACTGTGAGAATCGGCTAACCTCATCACGTAGACTTCCTGTGATCGACCCCAAGTCGCCGACGAGAGAAACTTCTGTACATGGATATGGCTAAGCTAGCTGACGCGCATGACCTCGGCAGAGTCGGCGGACGGCCGTCACTGCCCCAGTACGTCAAGCAGCTGATCACTCGCAGCGACTTCACCTTCACCCTTGCCAAGTACAAGATGCAGAGCGAGAACGAACGCAACCGCCTCGGCATGCTCTGGGTGCTGTTGCGGCCGGCGTTCTCAGCGCTCATCTACGGTACGGTCTTCGGCTTCATCATGCAGGGCGCGACTGCGCGTCCGCCGGACTTTGCTCCCTTCGTCATCATCGGCGTTTTCGTCCTCGAGTTCTTCAACACCTCGATGAATGGCGGGGCGAAGTCGATCATCTCGAACGCCTCCCTTGTCCAATCTCTGCCGTTCCCGCGCATCGTGCTGCCCATCGCCACGGTGTTCCAGAACCTGTTGAACTTCATCCCCACCTTCATCTTCATGGCGCTCTTGGTCATGCTGTGGGGAGCGCGGCCCAACTGGGAATGGTTCCTCTTCATTCCGCTGGTCATCCTGTTCTGGATCTTCAACCAGGGTGTTGCCTTCATCTTCGCGCGCGCCACTGTCCACTTCCGTGATCTGTCCCAGGTCACTCCATTCATCTCGCGCATGATCTTCTACACCTCGGGGGTCTTCTTCGAGCTCAAGACCATGGTCGAGAAAATCAATCCGGCCCTGCAGCCGTTCGCCGACTGGCAGCCTCTGAACAATGTTCTTTCGATCGCCCGTGGCATTCTCATGAAGGACGGTGTCATTCCCTATGACTACTTCTGGCACCTCGCTATCTGGGCCTTCGGCATCTTCATCTTCGGTTTCATCTTCTTCTGGCAGGCCGAGGAAAGGTATGGTCGCGATGAGTGAGCAGGACACGCCCGATACCGGCAGCGTCCCCGCAGTGACCAAGGACAATCCGCCCGTCGTGGTCTGCGACGACGTCCACGTCCGCTATAAGACCCTGGCGACGGGCAAAAAGCTCAAGCTCGGCAGCAAAGACGTGATGACCAAGCGGCGTGGACTTCGGGAGGTTCATGCCCTCAAGGGCGTCAGCTTCGTCGCACACAAGAACGAATCCATCGGTGTCATCGGCTCCAACGGCTCAGGCAAGTCCACGCTCATGCGCTCGATCACCGGTCTGACCCCAACGTCCGAGGGTGCGATCTATGCGAGCTCGCGGCCGAACCTCCTCGGTGTCGGTGCTGCCCTGATCCCGGATCTCTCCGGAGCCCGCAACATCGTCCTCGGCTCTCTGGCGTTGGGGCTGACCCGCGCCAAGGTGGAGGAGAAGTTCGACGACATCGTCGAGTTCACGGGACTGCGCGATTTCATCGATCTGCCGATGCGCACCTATTCATCGGGCATGTCCCAGCGTCTGAAGTTCGCCATCGCAACTTCCGTCCAGCACGAGATCCTGATTGTCGACGAGGCGCTCAACGTCGGGGACAAGAAGTTCCGCGACCGGTCCGAGGGGCGCATCCGTTCGATCCGCGAGAACGCGGGCACGGTCTTCCTGGTCTCGCACTCGATGCGCTCGATCAAGGACACGTGCAACCGTGCGTTGTGGATCGAGAAGGGCGTCCTCCGCGCCGACGGACCCGCGGAGGACGTCATCAAGGAATACCAGGACTTCACCAAGGCGGAGAAGGAGAAAGACCAGGACTAGCTCCGCCAGTGGGCTGTCCGCGGGTCGCCCGCACGCCGTCACCAGATTCCTTGCGGCGGCAGTCTGCGTGTGTGACAAGGCGGTGTCTGCCTGTCATCGGCCGGGCAGCACGTGCGCTTTGAGATACTCTCCGGTGACGCTCTGCGAATCGCCGGCGACCGTCTCCGGGGTGCCGACAGCGACGATCCGACCTCCGTCTTCACCGCCGCCGGGGCCGAGGTCGATGATCCAGTCTGCGTTGGCGATCATGTCGAGATCGTGTTCGATGACGAGCACCGTCCCACCCTGGTCGAGGAGCTGCTGGAAGACGCGGACGAGCACACGGACGTCATCGGGATGCAGACCGACTGTCGGTTCGTCGAAGACAAAGAGAGTGTGTTGCTGCGACTTGCCCAGTTCGGTGGCGAGTTTGAGGCGCTGGGCCTCACCGCCGGACAGAGCGGGAGTGGCTTCGTGGAGGGTGAGATAGCCCAGACCGACATCCTGCAGGGCCTGCAGACGCGCATGGACTCTGCGCATGCCGGCGAGGTGGGGACTCGCCTCGGCGACGGTCAGCGCCAGCAGCTCCGGCAAGGACAGAGGCCGGCCGTCGGCATCGGAGGGGCGGCGATAGTCTTCCGCATCCGGGCTGTAGCGTCGGCCCTCACACTCGGGGCAGGGAATGTCGACGTCGGGCAGGAACTGCACATCGAGTGTGATCTCGCCGGTGCCCTCGCACCTGGGGCAGCGAAGCGTGCCCGTGTTGTAGGAGAAGTCACCGGCCTTCAGCCCGGCCTCCTGCGAGGGTTGGAGACGAGCGTAGGACCGGCGAAGGTCGTCGAGGACCCCGGAATAGGTCGCCACGGTGGAGCGGACGTTGATGCCGATCGGTGTCGCGTCGACGACATTGACTCGTTCGATCCCGGCGGTGTCGATCTCATGCACATGCTCGGGCAGAGATCGTTCGTCGTCGGCTCTGAGAGCGGGGACGAGGCTGTCGAGAACGAGGGTGCTTTTGCCCGAACCGGACACCCCGGTCACAACCGTCAGCCTGTTCCGCGGGATCTCGGCCTCCAGAGCGTGAATGGTGTGGATCGGTGTGGTGGCGAGTCGGATCCGACCGTAAGTGAAGACCTCGTGAGCTGATGCGGATGTGCGGACGAGTCCGCTCGCCCGCCCGGTGAGATAGGGGCCGATGCGCGAATCCGGGTTGCCGTCGAGATCCCCGACAGTGCCGGAGGCGACCACGGTGCCGCCGTCGCGTCCGGAGCCGGGCCCGATCTCGATGAGATGCTCGGCCTCACGCAGCACGAGCGGATCATGGTCGACCATGACGACGGAGTTGCCCTCGCCGAGGAGGTCGGAGATGACGCCCTGCAGGCCCTGGATGTTCGAGGGGTGGAGTCCGATCGACGGTTCGTCGAGGACGTAGAGGACACCGGTGGTCTCATTGCGGACTGCCCGGGCCAGTTGGACGCGCTGTCGTTCACCGGTCGACAGAGACGCCCCGGCTCGGTCGAGGCCGAGGTAGCCGAGTCCGAGGTCGAGCAGTCGGCGCGCCATGCCCAGCAGTGTGTCGACCAGCGCCCGGGCCATGGCCTGCATCGGTCCGGGAAGCGTGTCCGGTACGTCTGCGGCCCAAGCGACGAGGGCATCGAGCGTCATCGCGGTCGCGTCGGCGAGGCCGAGCTCACCGATTCGCGGTGCCCGGGCCGCGGGGGACAGGCGGGTTCCGTGGCAGTCGGGGCAGACGCGTTCGATGAGGAACCGGCTGACTCTGGCCAGTCGCTTCTCGTCATCGGCCCGCTTGAGTTCTTCGCTGACCGTCAGGCGTGCGTTGCGGAATGTGAAGTCGAGATCATGCAGACCTTTCTTCGAGGTGACAGTGATGTGCTTCTTCTCTTCGGGCCCGGCGAGGACGATGTCGCGTTCCCAGTCGTTGAGATCACGCCAGGGCACATCGGTGCGGACATCGAACTCTCGCGCGATCTGGGGCTGGACGTTGAATCCGAACATCTGCCACGGGATGACGGTGCCGTCATCGATGGTCATGGTTCTATCGCGGATGAGGGAGGCATCGTCGATGTCTCGGATCGTGCCGATCCCCTCACAGCGGGGACAGGCTCCCGCGGAATTGAAGGCCAGAGCCTCGGCGCCGGGAGCGCGCACGGTCTCACCGCACACCGGGCAGGCGAAGTCTTCTTCCGCGGCCACGGACAGGGTCGGGTCCTGCCGGTGCCCGTTCGGGCAGACATGGGACCCCAGCCGAGAGAACATCAGCCGGACGACATTGAGCAGCTCGGTCGACGTTCCGAAGGTCGAGCGCACACCGGGAACCCCCGGGCGCTGCCGTAGGGCCAGGGCTGCGGGGATGTGGCGGACGCTGTCGACGTCGGCGCGTGCGGCCTGTCCCATCCGACGGCGTGTGTAGGTCGACAGTGCTTCGATGTAGCGTCGTGAGCCTTCGGCGTAGAGGACTCCCATGGCCAGAGACGACTTGCCCGATCCGGAGACGCCGGCGATGGCGACGAGGGTGCTGAGCGGCACATCGACGTCGATTCCCTGCAGGTTGTGGACGCGGGCGCCGCGAACTTCGACCGCTGTGGCAGGTGAGTGGTTAGGGGTTTCGGTCGACATATCGTGATCGTAGCAAGCGGCACCGACGCGGTCGCCACCCAGCAACCCAGCCCTTTGCGTCCCGTCACCTCCGAAGATCGCCGGTACCCTCGCCGAGGCGGCTCCTGGCTGACACGGCACGC
>NZ_JAKDJU010000132.1 GCF_030453725.1 Brevibacterium picturae | reverse complement strand
TACTGGCGGTACCGCCGGTGCGGCGAAGAGCATCCTCGATGTCGACGGCCTCGATGTCACGTTCTCCACCGACGGCGGCGACGTCCACGCGGTGAAGAATGTGACTCTGTCGGTCACCCCGGGGGAGGTGCTCGCGATCGTGGGCGAATCCGGCTCCGGCAAGACCGTGACCGCGCGCAGCATCCTCGGGCTTCTGCCGGAGACCGCGCAGCGTTCGGGTGCCGTGATCGTCTCCGGCAAGGACGTGCTCAGCGTCTCCGGTGATCAGCTGCGCAAGATGCGCGGAACCGACATGTCGATGGTATTCCAGGAGCCCTCGACGGCGCTCAACCCCGTCTACACGGTGGGGTGGCAGATCGCCGAGGGCCTACGTGCCCACGACAGACGCGCGAGCAAGGCCGAGCTCAAGACCAAGGTCATCGCCGCGATGGAACAGGTCGGGATTCACGATGCGAAGAACCGCTTCGACTACTATCCGCACCAGTTCTCCGGCGGGCAGAAGCAGCGCATCGTCATCGCCATGGCCCTGGCACTCGGCGCCGAGCTGATCGTCGCCGACGAGCCGACGACCGCACTCGACGTCACCGTTCAGGCCGAGATCCTCGACCTGCTGCGAGAGCTGCGTGACGAGACGGGTACCGCGATCGTGCTCATCACCCACAATATGGGCGTCGTGGCTGACCTCGCCGACAGGGTGGCCGTGATGTACCGCGGAGACCTCGTCGAGGTGTCGTCGGTCAAGCAGCTCTTCCATGATCCGAAGGAACAGTACACGCGCGACCTCCTCGGCGCCGTCCCCCGACTGGGCTCGACGGTCGCCGGCAGTCGCAAGGCTGCGGCTGCCGACGCTGCGGAGGCCGCCAGCACCGACGCGAAGGACGGGGGCGAGGGCACCCCGGCAACCGCCTCGGCGGGGGAGGCTCCAGATGTGGGAGAGGCCCCGGCTGCCGACGCTCACGCGGGAAAGCCTCGCGACGAACGCGAATCCGTCGTCGTCGCTCGCAACCTCGATATCGTCTACCCGGGAGGCTTCGGTCGCTCGGACTTCCAGGCGGTGTCGTCGGTCAGCTTCGACATCAAGGCCGGCGAAGTCTACGGACTGGTGGGCGAATCCGGATCGGGCAAGACCACGATCGGACGCGCCATCGCCGGCCTGACCAGGGCCAGCGGGGGCAGCCTCCAGGTGCTCGGACACGAAATGGTCGGGTTCAAGGAGCGGACTTTCTCACCGATCAGGCGCCGGATCGGGTTCGTCTTCCAGGACCCGGCGGCCTCATTCAACCCGCACCTGACGGTCGGGGAATGTGTGGCGGAGCCGTTCGCCATCCATCGGCGGGACATGACGCCGAAGGACCGGGAGAAGCGGGTGCTCGAACTGCTCGACTCCGTGCAGCTGCCCAGCGCCTACGGGGCCAGGTATCCGCACGAACTCTCGGGCGGCCAACGCCAGAGAGCCTCCCTGGCACGCGGACTGGCCCTCGACCCGGAGCTGCTCATCGCCGATGAGCCGACCTCGGCCCTCGACGTGTCGGTGCAGGCCAAGGTGCTCGAACTGTTCGTCGATCTGCAGAACCGGTTCGACTTCGCGGCCCTGTTCATCAGCCATGACTTGGCCGTCGTCGACATGCTCTCCGATCGCATCGGGGTCCTGTTCCAAGGCGAATTGCTGGAAGAAGGCACCGGCGAGCAGGTGCTGGGGTCACCGAGCAGCGACTACACGAAGCGACTCATCGCCTCTCTGCCGGTGCCCGACCCGGACGAGCAGGCGCAGCGCCGCGAACTCGCCCGCAGTCTGCGCACTACGGTCGGTTGAGGCCGCGGGTGCCGCGCCGGGGTGGCTCGTGCCGCGGCGCGGCCGTGCGGTCGGCCCCCGGGACTGCAGTTGAGGCAACGCGGCAACCCTCCGGTCGCTGAGCAACCTTGAGCAGCGGCTCGAGAACAGCGAGCAACCCTTCGGTCGTTGAGCAACCTGTACGGGGGTTGCTCAGCGACCGAAGGGTAGCCGAGGTCGTTGATCTGACAGGTAATAGCCCGCGCCGAGGGTCGGCGCGGTCAGCGCCGACCGTGTGGGCTCAGCGCTGTGTCAGTTCTGGTCGTCGGAGATGAAGTCGAGCATGCCTGCCTGGTTGATCGGCAGCGCCATCAGGCGGTCGAGTTCCTCCGTGCTGGGATCGAGGCCCAGGATGCGCAGCGAGTACTGGGTGAAATCGCGCTCGATGACATCCGGCGTCAGGTCGCCGGTGGGGCGGTACCAGAGTGAGAGCGAGTTGCAGATCGAGTGGATCGCACGTGTCACAAGCTGCGCGCTGTCGACGTGGAACGTTCCGGCATCGATGCCTGACTGGACGATGTCGCCCATGATGTCTCGCGCCTCGCGCTGGAGCTCTTTGACGCGGGTGGCATTGTCGCCGGTCAGTCGTTCGGTGTCGCGCAACAGCACTGTGGACACCGAGACGTTCTCCATGCGGTACCGGGACAGGTAGCGCACGGCCACGGTCAGCTGTTCGGTGTGATCATCGCCCACCTCGGCGATGACGGCTCGCCCGTGTTCGCTGTACCAGGTGTACGCCGTGTGCACGAGCTCGTAGAGAGCTTCCTGCTTGGATGGGAAGTAGTAGTAGAGTGCGGACAGACTCAGTCCGGCAGCCTGCGCGATATCGCGGATGGAGGCACCGTCGAAGCCCTTTGCGGCGAAGGTGTCCCGAGCCGAGCGGAGGATGTTGTTGCGGCCGTTGGTTGATTTCACGGTGCTTGTACTCCTTGGCGGTCGGATATCGAACAATCTTTCACTTGCCAATCGAGAATACATGACGTTGCCCGGCGAATGGCCGCTTCCGCCCAGAATTCGGGGATCTGTGCGCTGTCGAGGGGGTGCACACGCTCAGGTCGGCATGAACCCGACTGTTCAAATGAGCAGGCGAACGCGACGATAACCTGTTCAAACGAGCAGGCGAATGTGACGATGATCACGCGGAATTTCGGAATTATTGACATTTCAACAAGGTTGTCCGGATGTGGGAAAGCGGCAGAAGTCTGCCGCTTCCGACCACCTGGAACCAGCACCACCAGACACTGGACACTGACACCGAACAGAGGACGGACATGCTCAACATCGCCATCATTCCCGGAACTTCGCGCCCGCAGGCACTCAACCCGCAGGTCGTCGCCTGGGCCAAGGAACAGCTGGCCGGGCGTGAGGGCGTCCGCGCCGAGGTCGTCGACTTCGGTGACTTCGACCTGCCGCTGCTCGACGAGGTCATTCCGGCCGGCGCGAACATGTACCAGAACGATCACACCAAGGCCTGGGGCGCTAAGCTCGCCGAGTTCGACGCCTTCATCTTCGTCACCCCCGAGTACAACCACTCGATCTCGGGATCGCTGAAGAATGCGCTGGACTTCGTGGCCAGCGAGTTCAACCACAAGGTCGCCGGCATCGTGAACTACGGCGCCGACAAGGGTGTGCGCGCCGCCGAGCACCTGCGCCACATTCTCGCCAACTACAAGCTCGCCGTCGTGCGCGACCAGGCCTCCTTCAGCCTGTTCACCGACTTCGCCGACGGTGTCTTCACCCCGACTGAGGTCTCAGCGACCCCGTTCGCGTCCATGGCCGATGATCTCGTGAGCTGGGGCGAAGCCCTGAAGTCCGTGCGCGAGGACGCGGATTCCGAGGACCAGGCCGCCTGATCGTCGCCCAGCGCATCGCCTGCGACTGACACGACCGAAGCCCGCCGCACCGAATGGTCGGCGGGCTTCGTCGATCCCGGATCACTTCGTTCCCCTCGCCGAGGCGTTCGCCGGCACCTGGCCCGAGGGTGACCCCGCACACAGGGGTCGGCTACAGTCGAACCAACTCAAACGTTCACTGAAGTGATGCGAAGGACATTTATGGATCTCAACAACACAGTTGCACTCGTCACCGGCGGCGCCTCCGGGCTCGGCCGCGCCACCACGGAACGGCTCCTGGCCGCCGGTGCGCAGGTCGTCATGGTCGATCTCAACGCCGAGGTGGGGCACCAGGTGGCCGCGGAACTGGGCGAGCGCGCCCATTTCGTCACCGCCGACGTCACGAACGAGGAGCAGGTTCAGGCCGGTGTTGACACGGCAACCGGTCTCGGGCAGCTGCGCGTCGTCGTCAACTGCGCGGGAGTCGCGACTCCCGGCAAGCTCGTCTCGCGCAAGGGGCCGCTGGCCCTGGACGCGTTCTCGAAGGTGCTCAACATCAACGTCGTCGGCACCGTCAACGTGTGCCGTCTGGCCGCAGCTGCGATGCAGGCTCAGGAAGCCGATGGTGAAGAGCGCGGCGTCATCGTCAACACCGCCTCGGTCGCGGCCTTCGACGGACAGATCGGACAGATCGCCTACTCCGCGTCGAAGGGCGCAATCGCTTCGGTGACCCTGCCCATGGCACGCGAGCTGGCCGCCTCACAGATTCGGGTCGTGACGATCGCGCCGGGCATCTTTGAGACCCCGATGATGGCCGGCCTGCCCGAGGAGGCGCAGGAGTCCCTGGCGAAGTCGATCCCCCATCCCTCCCGGCTGGGCAAGGCCACGGAGTACGCGCAGCTCGTCGAATCGATCGTGGCCAACCCGATGCTCAACGGTGAGACCATCCGCCTCGACGGTGCGATCCGCATGGCTCCGAAATGATCTGAACTCAGCTCCAGGCCCTGTTGCTCAGCGCCTCTCGTTGACGAGCAGGGCCAACTGGACGCGGGTGCTGACGTCGAGCTTGTAGAAGATGCGTGCCAAGTGGGTCTTCACCGTCGCGGTGGAGACGAACAGTGACCGCGCCACCTGCGCGTTCGTCATACCCTGGGCGACCGCCTCGGCGATCTCACGTTCCCGCGCCGTCAGCGGTTCCAGCGGATCGGGAGCGTGCGGATTCCCGGCACCGGTGGTCCCCGCGCCTCCGGAACCTATACCTCCGGGGCCCGATCCTCCCGACGACCTCAGGCCGTCCCCACCATCGGCCAGTCCCGTCGCCGAGGTGGTGCCTCGTCCCAGCAGGGACTCGACGGCGCTCGGTGACAGGGTTCGGGTGCCGTTCGCCGCTGCCCGGACCGCGTGGATGAGTTCGTCCGGGGGAGTGTCCTTGAGGATGTAGCCGGCCGCGCCCGAGCGCAGCGCCTGGTAGACGAACTCATCGGTGCCGAAAGCGGTGAGAATGAGAACCTCGGGGTGGGAGGCCTGAGCCATGAGAGCCCGGGTCGCCTCGAGACCGTTCATGACGGGCATGCGAATGTCCATGAGGACGAGATCGGGACTCAACTCACGGGCCAGGTCGACCGCCTCTCCACCATGGGCCGCCTCGGCGATGATCTCGATGTCATCGGCCGCGCCGAGGAGGAGGCGCAGTCCCGAACGCATCAGGGATTCGTCATCGGCGATGATGGCTCTGATGCTCATCCGATCTCCTCTTTCAGGTTCGGCACCGGGATCCGAGCCCGCAGTTCGAAGTCGGGATCCCGGCTCACGCTGAGGAATCCGCCCATGGCCTCCATTCTCTCCTTGAGACCGAGCAGACCCAATCCGGACCCGGCGATCGCCTGTTCCCGCACTCGCGCGTCGGGGGGAGCGTCAGCAGTATGGGCGTTGCGTGCGAGCATTTCGACGCTCTCCTGCTCGGCGATCCATGTCAGCGTGATCAGCAGTTTCTGGCCTGGCGCGTGCTTGAGCGCATTTGTGATCGCCTCCTGCGTGAAGCGGTAGATCGTCGTCCGCTCGAGCGCGCCGACAGATTGCAGCAGCTCGGCGGTGAGCGGTTCCCGGCAGTTCAGCTCCACCGTGTCCGATCGATCGGCGATGAGGCGTTCCAGGTCGGGATCGACCACGGTGTATTGGTCGTCTCCGCGCAGCATCGTGAGCACTTCGCGCAGTTCGATGCCCGAACGCCGGGCGCTGGCAGCGATGAGGCGCGCGCTCTCATGCACGGATTCGGGATCGAGGTCCCGGCGCACCGACAGAGCACCGGAGTACATGGCGATGACACTGAGATGGTGAGAGAGCGAGTCGTGCATATCGCGGGCGATGCCACGGCGCACCTCGGCGACGGCCCGATCCTGACGGGAACGTTCGCGCAGCAGAGTCTGCGCGGCGGAGTCGATGAGTCCCTGTTCGCGTGCGCCGCGGATGACGCCGATGACCACGAGTATCGCGAAGGCGGTGCCGTTGACCAGGAAGAGCGGCAACTCGAACTGTCCGACCGCGTTCGGCGTCAGCGTATAGGCCAGACTCTGCGAGAGCACGGCCGCGGCGAGACAGGCGAAGTCGAGTGACCAGCTGCGTCGGGCTGACAGTGTGATGAGGATGAGTGAGGAGGCGAAGGCGCCGAGGAGGCTGATCGTGCCGACGAGGATGCCGAGGAGCCCGACGGTGATCGGAATCCATCCCCCGGGTCGACGCTGCAGGGATTCGACGGACCCGTCAGCGGCAAGGAACTCCTCGCCTCCGCGTCCGCTCGTCGTCAGGAACTCGCGGAACTTCTCGGCGGCGAGCACCTTGGGTCGCAGCGATCTGCGGGGGATTCTCCTGCCGTCGAAGCAGAGGACGACCGGCAGGCAGGCCAGGGCGATGATGCCGAAGACGATGTGGAGGAGCAGCTCGGCGCCGAGCGCCCCTGCTCGATCGCCCGCGTCTTCGAGGTCGGGCCATTCGGCGCTGACGCCGATGACCACTAAGAGCGCGCCGGCTGTCAGTGAGATGCCCGTCCAGAGGAGGGCATGCATGAGATTGCGGCGGCCGGGGTGAGGAGTCACAACTCGAGGTTACCGGTGACGGTCGGCCGGTGTTGTCGCCCGAAAGGATGAAATCATTGCCGCCGAGGAGGGCGCAGCCTCCACCATGACAACTACACGAATCTACGATCAGGCGAACCAACTGTGAGCTGCTGCAACGACCTGACCCAGAGTCTGCGCAAGCGCGGCTGCGAGGAAGCGCAGGTTCTCGATGTCCTTGAGCACGTACGGGAAACGGCCGAAACCACGCGACTGGAACCTGATCAGGAGTTCGGCTCTCCGGATGACTGCGCGAGTCACTACACCGGACCGCGCCGACGTTCCCCGGGGCCAACGACCCTGAATGTCTTCGGTGCCCTTGGACTGATCTGCGTCGCAGTCTACGCTGTTCGATCAGATCTGTTCGGCTTCACGACACCCGTGATCAAGCAGTTCGCGGGAATGATCGCAATGCTCGTTCTGCTCATCCTGGGCGCCTTCGCAGCAGCATTCGTCGACACCCGCCTGCCCCGGCAATTCGGTCTGAACAGCGGTGACTCCCGGCCAGGCAGCGGTGACTCCCGCCAGTAGTCGGCTCAAGCAGATCGAGTGGCTCAGTTCGCCGGCAGCGTCGCGAGCACTTCGAATCCGCCCTCGACAGTCGGACCCACCTGCAGCGTCCCGTCGAGTGCCTCGACCCTCTCGCGCATGCCCTTGAGACCGAATCCTCCGCCGAGGTGGCCGGCAGCAGGGTGGCCGGCAGCAGGGCGCCCCACGTCGGGGTGGCCCGCGTCGGGTTGGCCCGAGTTGGGCCGACTCGAATTGGGACGGACCACCTCTGCGTCGGTCGAATCCGGAACACCGTTGACGACGCCGATCGACAGCTGCGAGCCATCGGTGCCAACGGACACGCGCACCGGCGCTCCGGGGGAGTGGCGAAGGGCGTTGGACAGAGCTTCCTGGACGAGGCGGAACGCGGTCAGGCCGGTCGTCGGGTTGATTTCGAATGCATCCGCTGGGAACTCGAGTTCAACCTCGGCGCCCGAACTGCGAGTGGCCTCGACCAGGTCCGGAATGTCATCGACCTTCGGCTGTGGGGCCAGATCGGCTTCGCGGCTCCCGCGCAGAATCGCCAGGAGACCGCGCATCTCGTTCAGCGCTTGCCGGGCCGAGCCTGCGATCGAATCGAATTCGTCGACGCTGCGGTGGTCGAGTTCGGGCAGTCGGTAGCGGGCCGTGGTGGCTTGGACGCTGATCACGGACATGCTGTGGGCGACGACGTCGTGGAGCTCCTGTGCGATCCGATTGCGTTCCTCGAGCTCCTGGCGCTTGGCCAGCTGCTCGGCGCTGAGTCGGCGTTCGGTGGCCAACTGGGTGCGGCCGCGAATCCACAGATTCCCGATCACTGCGATGGCCGAGACTCCGGCGCTGAGTGAAGCGGTCGTAATGGCATTGGCCATTGCCCCGGACAGGCCTCCCGCATGGGGCAGAGCCAGGCTGAGGCCGCCCAGCACCGTGGACAGCGACCAGAGGATGACGAGGTGGAGCCAGCTGTGCCGCAGCCCGACGATGAGGTGGAGGAAGACCAGCGCCAGGATCGACGTCACCGTCCACGGCCACACCAGGCCGGACGTATCCGCGGTGAGGATGATTCCCGCAGCTGCAGAGATCACCCCGACGAGGATCGCTGGAATCGGCTTGCGCACAGCGAGCACCAAAGCTGCGCTCTGACCGAGGACGACGAGCATCGCGAGGACCGTCGAGGTTCCATACAGCACAGCCGTCACGGGCCATCCGACGGCCACGAGCACCACGCCGACGAAGATGCTGAGCAACCAGAACCACCCCTCGCCGCCGGC
>NZ_JAKDJU010000131.1 GCF_030453725.1 Brevibacterium picturae | reverse complement strand
CATCACGGGGCTGTTACGTACAGTGGAAGCGGCCGAGCCATCCGCGACATGATTGAAGACCCTCTTGATCAAATTCGACTCAGTTTCGAAGTCCTACGACGCACGCTCCCGCAGAGCACTCGACGACATCTCGTTCGAGGCCGAGCGCGGAGAATTCGTGTTCCTCGTCGGCGCTTCGGGCTCGGGTAAGTCCACGGTCATCCGTCTGATCCTGCGCGAAGAGGTGCCCAGCACGGGCCGGATCCACATCGCGGGAAAGTCGGTCGTGAAGATGCCCAGCTGGAAGGTGCCCTACCTGCGTCGGGGGATCGGCACAGTGTTCCAGGACTTCCGCCTGCTGCCGAACAAGACAGTCTTCGCCAACGTCGCCTTCGCGCTCCAGGTCATCGGCAAATCCCGGGCGGCCATGTCGACACTGGTCCCCGATGTGCTCGAGACCGTCGGTCTGGACGGCAAGGAGAAGCGCTATCCGAATGAGCTCTCCGGCGGTGAGCAGCAGCGCGTGGCCATTGCCCGTGCCGTCGTGAACAAACCGGGCATCCTGCTGGCCGATGAGCCGACAGGCAACCTCGACCCGAACACCAGCGCCGACATCATGTCGGTGCTCGAGAAGATCAACCGCAACGGAACCACGGTGCTCATGGCCACTCACGACGGAGAGATCGTCAACCGGATGCGCAAACGAGTCATCGAGCTCTCCGAGGGCATCATCGTCCGTGACGTCGAAGAGGGCACCTACGGAGTCGCCTCATGAGGGCCGGATTCATCCTCTCCGAGGTTTGGTCAGGACTGCGCAAGAACGTCTCGATGGTCCTGTCCGTGGTGCTCGTGACCTTCGTGTCCCTGCTCTTCGTGGGTGCGGCGATCCTGCTGCAGATGCAGGTCGGGCAGATGAAGGACTACTGGTACGACCGCGTCCAGGTCTCCATCTTCCTGTGCCCGCCGGACTCCGAAGCCACCAATTGCGTCGAGGGTGAGGCCACCGATACGCAGAAGAAGAACATTGAAGATCAATTGAGCAGCTCGGAGCTCGCCCCCTACGTCGACGAGGTCTACTTCGAGGACAAGGCCGAGGCCTTCGATCACTTCCAGGACCAGTTCAAGGGCACCAGCCTCGAAGGCACCGTTCCCGAAGACGAGATGAATGAGTCGTTCAGGGTCAAGCTCAAGGACGCCGAGAAGTACGAGATCATCAAGGAATCGTTCTCCTCCACCCAGGGAGTTGAGGAAGTCGTTGACCAGAATCAGCTCCTCGACCGCCTGTTCGGCGTCCTCAACATCGCCACCGTCGTCGCGGTCGCGATTGCAGGCATCATGCTGCTGTGCGCGATGCTCCTCATCGCCACGACCATCCGCCTCTCCGCGTTCTCGAGACGACGAGAAACGGGGATCATGCGTCTGGTGGGTGCGTCGAACACATTCATCCAACTCCCGTTCCTGCTCGAGGGCGTCATCGCCTCGGCAATCGGGGCGACCCTGTCCGCCGGCACCCTGGGACTGCTCGTCCACTTCGGCGTCAGCGGCTGGCTGCAGGGACAGGCGACGGGCTTCAGTCTGATCTCCGGAGTCAATGTCCTCATCGTGGCCCCGATCCTCATCGCCATCGGTGTCATCATGGCCGGAGCGTCGTCCCTGATCACCCTGAACAAGTACACGAAGGTCTGAGATGAAACGCAGACTCGGTTTAGTGATCACGGCGGCGGTGCTCGCCTTCATCCTGCCTGTCACCTCGGCGGGGGCCAATCCCCGGGATGACAAGAGCAAGGTCGACGATCGAGTCAAGGAGCTTCAGCAGGAGTTCGAGGGCCTCGACGAGGACCTGGCCCGAGTCATCGCCGAACGAGACGCAGCAGAGGAGAAGCTGCCCGACGCCGAGGCTGCCTCGGACAAGGCCGATGATGCTCTGGCCGAGGCCATAGAGAAGGACGATGCCATGGCCGCTCGCCTCACCTCGGCCCAGAATGCGCAGAAGGAACTCAAAACGTCGATCAAGGACGGCGCGGAGGAGATCGATAAACACAAGACCTCGGCCGCGCGCATCGGGCGGCAGGCGTATCAGAACTCCGGGATCACCTCCGACCTGGCGATGCTGCTGCAGATGGCCGAAGGCACCAGCGCCGATGGAGGGATCGGGCGTGTGGACTCCGCCGTGCGATCCCAGCAGCGCACGATCGACAACCTGTCCGAGCAGCGGGCTGTGAACGAGAACAACGAAGAGCGCCTCTCCGGTGTCACCGATGAGATCTCCGATCTCAAAGACGAAGCCGCCGAGGCTGTGCTGGCCAAGGAGGCCGCGCAGATCGACGCCAAGAAGAAGGCCGACAACCTCAACGACATCATCACCGCGAAAGATGATGCGGAAGAGACGATCTCGGACAACAGGGCCGAAACCGAGGCGCAGCTGCAGAAGGAGAAAGAGGAGCAGGACCGGCTGGCGAAGAAGGTCCGCGAGTGGGAGAAGGAGCAGGAGAAGAAGGGCAAATTCGTCTATGGCGACGGTGAGCTGGCCAATCCTGCCAAGGGCTACCCCACCACCTCACCCTTCGGCTATCGCATCCACCCGATCACCGGTGCGAAGAAACTCCATTCGGGCACCGACTTCGGCGTGCCCTGCGGAACTCCGATCCACGCCGCCGGTGATGGCGTGGTCGTCGGTGCCGGCTGGACCGGCGGCTACGGCAATCGAGTCGTCGTCTCCCACGGCAAGATCGAGGGCGACTCGATCGCCTCGACCTACAACCACAATACGAAGGTCAAGGTCCACGCAGGGCAGAAGGTGAAGAAGGGCGACGTCATCTCGATCTCGGGCACGACCGGTGCATCCACCGGCTGCCACCTGCACTTCGAGATCATGAAGAACGGTGGCTACGTCGATCCGATGCCCTACATCTCCTGACCTCGTCTCCTCGGCCTCGCCGAGGCGGCCCCTCAGCGGCCGTCATCGTAGTCTTCCGTACGCGATATCATTGAGCTAGACTTGTGGGTCTGCGTGTCGACGCGATCAAGCAGCCCTTCGGGGCTGACTGGCGCCGGCCTGGCGCGCTGAGTCAAGATACAGAAAGGAGGCCGGGCATGCCGAAGGAAACTGGCAAGAAAGTCATTGCGAGGAACCGCAAGGCGCACCACGACTATCACATCTTGGATACGTGGGAGGCCGGCCTCGTGCTGACCGGAACCGAGGTGAAGTCGCTGCGAGAGGGCAGGGCATCGCTGAGGGACGGATTCGCGCTGATCTTCCAAGGTGAGGCGTGGCTTGAGGGAGTCTATATTCCCGAATACACGCAGGGAACGTGGACGAACCACACCGCCAGGCGGCGTCGGAAGCTGCTCCTGCACCGTGATGAGATTCTCAAGATCTCGCAGAAGGTGAAGGAGTCGGGGAGAACGCTGGTTCCGCTCGAACTGTACTTTGACGGCTCCCGGGCCAAGGTCGAGCTCGCTCTGGCCAAGGGTAAGCGCGAATGGGACAAGCGTCAGACGCTGCGCGAGGCGCAGGATAAGCGTGAGGCCGAGCGCGCGATCAAGGCCAAGCAGTTCCTCTGAAGCTGCTCTTCTGAGCTGATCGATGCGGCTGAATTTCCGGTCTCGGGAATGCAATTGGGTCGCCTGGTGTTGAGGGAGTATGCTGGTTAATCTGATCAGTGACCGATCCAGTTTGTACTGGTGAGCGTGCTGATCGGATTTGGTAACAGAATATGGGGATGATCGGTTTCGACGTTGGACACTGCGTCGGGAGAAGCGGGCCGAGAATGTAGAGTCATCTCGTTAATGTCCTCTGCAAAACAATAGGTGCTAAGTCTAATAACCGCACCGATTTCGCCCTCGCTGCCTGATAAGGCCGAGCTGCGAATCCGTCAGTCTAGAGTTGCTTCCGCTCTAGTTCCTGGCGTCGCTTAGGGAGCCACTGCTTCAGGTATTCGTTGAGGGTACCTGAGGGACTTTTACTCAACTCCGTTCGTTGATCCACGTGTTCGTGCGAGGATCAGAACCTAAGAAACTATTTCACGAACTGCGCCCGGAGAAGTCCTGACAATCTGCCGACGGACGCGGGTTCGATTCCCGCCATCTCCACGAAATGACCCTCTGACCACGATATGTGGTCAGGGGGTTCTTTTTTTGCTCAGCGGTCCAGACCGACCAGAGAACCACTTCGATAGGCGTCGATCAGGTCGGGAGCCAGAGAGTTGCGCATGTGCCGCAATAGTTTCTGTCGCTGGACAGGATCGTTGAGGACATCCCCGACAGCCTTGCCATCGGCCGGGGTGAAAGCTTCGGCCGCGATCCGTGCATAGTGGAAGCTTGCCGCAGCAAAAATATCGGCATCGGTTGCGTCGAGTGCCTCATCGTCCTCCCAGACCTCGTCGACGAATGGATCAGACGACATTGCTGCCAGGATGATTCCGAGGTCGAGTCCGTCCTTGGGGTTGTCGTGGTGACGGTCCCTCCACGCAAGAATCTTGAGTGCGGTCTGAGCTGAGGCTGTCGCGACACGGACCTCGGTGCCCTGCGGCATCCGCACCAAGGTGGATGTCGAATGAGCTTCTTGAAGACCAGTCACATCGAGTAGATGGTCGTCCGCGAATCGAACCTCGCGGTCTCTCTCGATCCCTCCGAACGGAACGACATCGACGTCGACGCCGAGAACGACGAATGTGTGCTCAGCATTGCCCTTTCGGCTGAGACGCCCCGTGAGCGTGGTGAATTGTTCTCGGCCGTGGACGGCGACGGCGATGTCGACGTCCTCGGTTGCGCGCACGGGGTCAGTATCCTGGAGAGCATGGATGACGAGATCTCGTGCAGCGGCACCGACCACGAGGAATTCGAGGTCGAGTACTCGGCAGGACTCGGACAGTTCAGCGAGTACCTCTTCAGGCACAGGGACCCCTGTGCGCCCGGTCAGATCGATCATTGGCCGACTCCGAAGAACTGGGCCCGGATCTCGTCGACCCGGGGATCATCTTCAAGCAGCAGGTCGGCCCGGATGAGTAGCCTGGGGGCTGTCCCGTTCTCCGGTGGCATCGGCAGCGTTTTCCAGAACGCGGGGCGGATCCGGACTATGCCGTTGTCAGCCCGCCGGAGGCGCCCCTGACGGATGAGGTTCCGACGCTCGCTGGCGCTCCCATCGAGGTGGATGAGCGCCGAGGCAGGGCGGATGGGGGCACCAAGGCGCGCGGCCGCGGCCTCCGAGCCGAGCAGGGCCCCAGGTGGGAGTTCTGCCTCGAGCAGGTCCGAAGGGTGTTGCCAGATATCGCTGTCGAAACGTTCCTCCGGCCAAGCGCTGGGCTGCATCGCTGAATAGGCGGAGATCCACTCGTCTTCGATCGCCGAAGGCCGAAGCAGCTGATAACTTTTCCCCTCCAACATCGGCGGAGTGCGATCGCGCAGCGCTTGGACGACACGGTTGACCGTGCCAACCGATGCGCCGGAACTCGTCGCCAAGGTGCGCTGTGAAGGTGCGAATCCGGATTCATTCGCCAGGAGCAGCGCGAAGGTCACGGGTAGACCCGCACGTGTGAAGGGCGCCATTGTCGACTTGGGGCGATGCGGCTCGGCGCTGCGCTTGCCGATGACCTCGATGATGATCCCTTCGTGGCGCAGCGATGCGTTTCCGGCTGAGTCCACGTACCCGCCCCAGCCGTGTTTGCGGAGTCCTTGTGCGCGGGCAGGCGTCACTCGGTCTGTGAGTAGGACTGTGCGCTCGTCGTGAGGGAGCAGTGCGAGATCGGCGGGTGTAGTTGCGGGGCTGGCTACCGCAGGCAGCTCGGTGCGCAGATCCCCAGTGCTGATCGTGAGGATGCCGGAGACGGCCCGACCGTGAATAGTGTCGAGGTCCGTCCAATCGGCCCTGACGCCGAGATCTGCGAGACGCGCTAATGTCTTGTCGACGAGGTCGCGCATTGCTCCACCCAGATGTTCAATCAATGCCATGCGTTCAGGATACTTGAACAGTTTGAAAAATTGAACACCTGGTGGAACATTGACCGCGTTATCAATCCGAGAGTGAGAGAAGCAGCGTCCGCATTCTATGAGTTCACGCGAATGACTTCCTCCTGATACGGCGCAATAACCGATCCCGAGATCCGCAGATCGAGCAGCAGGAATTTCCGTTCGTCGACCGAAGTCGCCTTCCACTCGTTGACGACCTCAATATCTGCCAGGGAGCGAACGACGACTCCGTGTCCGCCGGCCGCGCTGGCCAGGGCCGCGAAATCGATCTCATCGATGAGCATCGGGGTCTTATCGAGTCCCTTGAGGCCGTACAGGTTCACCTCGGCACCATAGGCCGCATCGTTGAACACAACGGCCATGCCTCGCCCACCTGCTGAACGAATTGCCGTGTCGAGGTCGGACAGCGCCATGGCTCCGCCGCCGTCGCCGGTGGTGAGCACGATCGTCGAATCCTGATTGGCGCGAGCGGCTCCGGCAACGCTGTGCCAGCCGAGGCCGATCGATTGGAACGCTGTGCCGACCATCGCCAGACGGTCAGGGGCACGGGGCTCCCAGAACATGTTCGCCCAGGCGATGAAGTGCCCGCCGTCGGAGACGACGACTCGGTCGTCGGGCAGGACTTCTCCGAGTCGCGCGGCGGCAGCACGCGGATCCAGGCGACCGTCCTCGGCGAATTCCGTTCCCATCGCGTAGGCCCGGTCGGCAGTGGTATCCACGGTCTCGCGCCAGCCGCTGCCACGCGCACTGTGTGCCTCCAACCGAGAAACCAGTTCGCCTGCCGCCAGGCGAACGTCCGCGCGGATGAAACCGCCGACCCGAGCGTTCGTCGCCCGATCATCCGTGTCGATCTGCCAGACGGCAGTCGATGGGTGGAACAGGTCACCGAAGCGCATGGTGAACTGATTGAGGGAAGCGCCGAAGACCACAGCGACATCGGCCTCGCGGATTCGCTCCATCGCCTCCGGGGCGCCGAACCCTCCGGCCACGCCGAGGTCGAACTCGGAGTCCGGGAAGACATTGCGGCCCAGTGCAGTGGTCGCCGTCAACGCACCGGTGGCCTCTGCCAGGGCGCCGAGTTCTTCCTCTGCGCCAGCCAACCATGCACCGCGGCCGGCCAGCAGGACTGGACGCTGCGCCTCGGCGAGTGCAATCGAAAGACGGTCGAGCGAGGTCTGCGCGAACTCGGTTGCCGGAGCCAGGGGAGTCGAGTGCCCGGGTCCCGGGACCGAGGGAATATCGCCGATGTCGAGGGTCGCTACATCGTAGGGGATTGCCAGGACGACGGGCACCCGGTAGGTCAGTGCGTGCTCGATGGCTGTGACTGTCGCCGCGGCCGCATCGACGCGACCCACGGTGTAGGTGCGCACTCCCACTGCCGAGGCCATGGCGATCTGATCGACGTCCCAGGGTCGCGGGCCGGACGTCGGTTCGTCACCGACGACGAGGACGAGTGGAACCTTGGCCTGGGCCGCCTCGGCGAGGGCTGTGAGCGTGTTCGTGAACCCGGCGCCGTAGGTCGTGGTGGCCGCTGCGATCCGTCCGGAGGTGCGGAAGTGCGCATCGGCGGCGACGACGGCGCCTGCTTCGTGTCGGACGGCGGTGTAGGTCGCCGAGGTGGAGGTGAGCAGGGCATCGAGGAAGTAGGCGTTTCCGTTGCCCATGAGTCCGAAGACTTCGTCGATGTGGTGGGCCAGAGTGTGTGCGACGTGCGCCGATGTATGAGCCATGTGGGACCTTTCGCGGATGAGATCGGATATGGAAATGGGGGATCCATATATGTCTCACGCGCGGTGTTCGCGGCTTCGCGCTCCTTTTTCGAGCGCCGGCTTTTCGGCAGCAACCGGATTCGACGTTGGCACCGGCCTGACAACATCGAATATAGGCGATGGTGGGCCCTGATCCAAGTCTGGTCTGTGACGTCGAGCGAGTACATGTGCTGATCAACGAACGATGCACAGGTTGAGCGTCGAGTAACGCATGCGCACAGGGGAGTCTCGGCGCTGCGTGCGTTTCTCGACGTTGGCCCCGGGCCAGCGGCCGCCCCTGGGGCAGCGGCCGGCCCTGGGGCAGCGGCCGCCCTGGGCCAGCGGCCGCCCCCGGGGCAGCGGCCGCCCTGGGCCAGCGGCCGTCCCTCGCGGTGCGGGTTCTACCCGCTGATGGGAGTGGTCTATCGGCTCAGGCGTTCCTTCCAGGCGGCCAGGACCGCCGGGTCGGTGGGTTTCGACACCAGGGAGCCGATGACATAGCCGAGCAGTGAGGCAATGAGTCCCAGGTAGATGGCCTCACTCGCGTAGATGTCGATCGTGATCATGACGACGATCGTGGTGAGCGCACCGAGGATCATGCCGGCCATGACGCCGACGATGGTGCCGCGCTTGAAGATCAGTCCGCCGAGGATGGGAATGAACAGGCCGGCCACCAGCAGGTTGTACGCGACCGTCAGCGCTTCGACGACGCTGGGCATGATCATCGCGAGGACGAGGGTGACGACGCCGAGGCCGATGAGGTAGATGCGGGAATCGCGGATCTCATCGCCGGTCTCCCGGACCAGAGACCTGACCAAAGTCGACTTCGTCCCACCAGCCGAGCTATGCGCGGAGTCACCGTCCGGTGCGGACGCCGATCCGTCCGGTGCGGACGCCGATCCGTCC
>NZ_JAKDJU010000130.1 GCF_030453725.1 Brevibacterium picturae | reverse complement strand
GCTTCTGCACAGGGCAAGGCCTCCGGCGGAGCCTGATATGACAGTCATCCTCTACATCGTCGGGATCGTCCTGTTCCTCATCGGGATCTCGATTTCGATCGCACTGCACGAACTCGGCCACCTGACACCGGCGAAGAAGTTCGGGGTCAAGGTCACCCATTACATGGTCGGCTTCGGCCCGACGGTCTTCTCATTCCGCCGCGGCGAGACCCAGTACGGAATCAAGGCACTGCCACTGGGCGGTTTCATCGCCATGCCGGGAATGTACCCACCACTCGAGGCGACGACGCGTCGGGCCGGCGTGTCGAAAGGCGGCGAGGCCCAGCACGATGCCGGCGCGGTCGGGGACGACCGCCTCGGCGATGGCAGAGCTGAAGAATCCACCGACATCGACGGGCATGCCGACGTCGCGACCGAGGCCCCGCATCGGCCTCGGAAGCAGCGGCGCGGTCGGCTGTTCGAGAACACGATGGCCGATGCCAGGGACTTCTCGAATCAGGAGATCGAACCGGGGGAGGAACACCGTACGTTCTACGCCCTGAACGTGCCCAAAAGGCTCGTGGTGATGTTCTCCGGTCCTCTGGTCAATCTTGTCCTGGGGATCATCATCATGGCGATCTCACTCATCGGCATCGGGGTCATGACTCCGACGACCACG
This sequence comes from Brevibacterium picturae, assembly GCF_030453725.1. Classification (GTDB taxonomy): domain Bacteria; phylum Actinomycetota; class Actinomycetes; order Actinomycetales; family Brevibacteriaceae; genus Brevibacterium; species Brevibacterium sandarakinum_A. The sequence goes on along the minus strand of NZ_JAKDJU010000130.1, from coordinate 7,976 downwards.
GTGCAGACCGTCGTCGAATGCGCGGTTCCGGCCTCGGAAGCGGCGCAGCGTCCCGCGGATGAGAAGCAGAGCTGCCAGGACGACGATCCGCTCACCCCCGCCTGGGAGGCCGGGATCGAACCCGGCGACGACATCACCGCGGTTGCCGGCGTCTCCACCGACACCTGGGACGAACTCTCCAACGTCATCGCAGACCAAGCCGGTGAACGAGTCGACGTGGAGTTCACTCGTGATGGCCGCACCCACTCCGTCAACGTCCCGATCATCGCGCACGAAAGAGCCGTCGTCGACGATCGCGGTGAGGCGCAGACGAACGCCGACGGCACACCGCAGACGGTGACCGAAGGATTCTTCGGCGTCGGTCCCGTCCAGGAGCGTCAGCCGCTGCCGCTGAACGAGTTCCCCGGCGCAGTCTGGGAGCAGGTCAGCGGCGTCTTCCACGCGATCGTGACCCTGCCGGTCAAACTCATCGACATCGCCGAGGTGGCCACCGGTTCTCAGGAGCGCGACGCCGAGGGCCTGGTCGGGATGGTCGGAGTCGGGCGCATCGCCGGTGAGATCGTGTCGACGGACCAGCTCCAGATCGTCGACAAAGCCCAGATGGGTCTGGGGATGTTGGGATCACTCAACATCTTCCTGTTCGCCTTCAACATGATCCCGCTGCTGCCGCTCGACGGCGGCCACATCGCCGTGGGCCTCTACGAAGGCGCGAGGCGCCAGATCAACAAGTTCCGCGGGCGCGGCACGATCGGACCGTTCGATACGGCACGGCTGCTGCCGCTGACCTATGTCGTCATCGGGCTGATGCTGTGCATGACGGCTCTGCTCGTCTACGTCGACCTCGTCAAACCGGTCACCCTCGACGCGATCTTCAACTCCGGATAGCCGGTGCACGGTGCTCGCAGTCAGCTGCTCAGCGTGATCGTCTGCACCGCGCCGAGGTGGTCCAGGCTCACCGTGATCGTCGCCGCCGGCATCTCGGCTGAGCCTTCGCTGCCGGCGACGTGTGAGTCGGGTACCGTCACCGTTCCCAGCAGTGGTGTCCTCATCTCGAGGTCGCCGGGTGTGAAGGCCTGCGTCAGTTCCAGATCACGGCCCGAGGCCAGTTCGTCCTTCCACGCGGCGAAGCGCTCACGGCGCTCGGTCCGGGGCTCATCGAGGTCCATATTCACGGTGAAGAGCCCGTCGGCGACGGTGTCGTCGAAATCGAGGACGAGGTTCGCCGCACGCAGCACGGTCTCTGACTGCTGCGCCGCAGCGGGATAGTGGGGCGCAGGAACCGCGGTGGTCGTGCGTGTCAGCTGCAGACCGGGGCTGCCCGCGGCTGCGGCCCACCCGGCGTCGATGACGTTCCTGACGACTCTTTCGGCCGGATAATAGGTCGTATTGCCGAACACGACGATGCTCAGGCCGAGGTCCGGGAACCAGCGCATGTGCGACCCGTACCCGGGATAGCCGCCGGAATGGCAGACGACGCGACCGAAGCGGGAGTCGAGGCGGGGCTGCAGACCGAAGCCGTAGTTGATGGATTCGGTGTGGTGGTCGCTGCGCTGGACCTCGATGAGACGATGCGCCTGCTGGTTGTCAGACAGGATCCGCGCCAGTGCCCCCGGGACAGAGGAACCGAGGTGGTCGAGGGAACCGACATGCTCGAGTGCGTCCACCTGCTCGAGTGCGTCCATATGGGCATTCATCCAGGCACCGATGTCATTGACCGTGGAGATGACTCCGCCGATGGGGGAGAAGACACCGGGACCGGTGAGTTCGGCAGGGTGACCCCGGCCGTGTCGGTCGAGGCGGATGCCGGGTGCCAGGTCGGGGAAGTCGGCGACATCGAATCCGGTGCGGGACAGACCCAAGGGCTCGAGCACCTCGGCGGTGGCGACGTCGATGAAAGGCCTACCGGTCACAGCTTCGGTCACGACTCCGAGCAGGGCATAACCGAGGTTCGAGTATTCGTAACCGGTGTCGGCCGGTGCGATCGGGATGGCGCCGCGGCGCAGGTGGTCGATGAGTTCGGCAGCGCTCATCGACTCCACTCGATCCGCCCACGGGTCGTCCTTCGTGAACCCGGTGCCCATGGTCAGTGCCTGACGGCAGGTGCGATCGGCGATCGATGTGTCGTTGAGATCGGGCACAAGGCGGCCCAGCGGCATATCGAGATCCAAGCCATCGGCCGTAAGGACGCCGATTGCTGCGGCGGTGAATGACTTCGTCATCGACGCGATCCGGTACGGGACGTCTCCATCGGCCACCGTCCCGGTCCCACCTCGGCCGAAGACGCCCCATGCCAGGGTGCCGCCCTGGGCTCGCAGAGATTCTGCCGCAGCCTCGAGTCCGCTGATGATGGCCTCGGTGTCAGGGTGGGTGAACGCCATGCATGCTCCTCTGCGCTTCGGAATCTTGTCTCTTCGGTCGGCAAGCTCCCTTCACACTACCTGCGAAATCGCCGTGTGGTGAGCGATCACACCGTGGCCGGGAGGCCCGGACACGGTTTGAAGTCCTACAATATGAATGACTCGAACGATCAGTCTGGTCACCAGTCGTCAATGAAGGGAATGTCTTCGTGACATCGGTCAACCTCGGAATGCCCGCCCCACCGCCTCCTGTGCTCTCGCCACGTCGGAAGACGAGACAGATCCAGGTCGGAAAGGTCGGCGTCGGTTCCGATTTTCCCGTCAGCGTCCAATCGATGACGACGACACCCACCACCGACATCAACGGCACTCTGCAGCAGATCGCCGAACTCACGGCCGCTGGCTGCGACATCGTTCGTGTGGCCTGCCCCTCGCCCGATGATGCCGCGGCACTGCCGGCAATCGCGCAGAAGTCGCAGATCCCGGTCATCGCCGACATCCACTTCCAGCCGAAGTACGTCTATGCCGCGATCGACGCCGGCTGCGCTGCGGTGCGTGTCAACCCCGGCAACATCCGCAAATTCGACGATCAGGTCAAGGAGATCTCGAAGGCGGCCAGTGATGCCGGAGCGTCGATCAGGATCGGCGTCAACGCAGGATCCTTGGACAAGCGGATCATGGAGAAGTACGGCAAGGCCACCCCGGAGGCACTCGTGGAGTCCGCCGTCTGGGAGGCATCGCTGTTCGAAGAGCACGACTTCCACGACTTCAAGATCTCCGTCAAGCACAACGACCCCGTGGTCATGGTCCGCGCCTACGAGCTGCTCGCCGAACGCGGTGACTGGCCACTGCACCTGGGCGTGACCGAGGCCGGTCCCGCCTTCCAGGGCACGATCAAGTCCGCCACCGCCTTCGGCACACTGCTGTCGCAGGGCATCGGTGACACGATCCGCGTCTCGCTCTCGGCACCTCCCGTCGAGGAGATCAAGGTCGGCAATCAGATCCTCGAGAGCCTCAACCTCAAACCGCGCAAGCTCGAGATCGTCTCCTGCCCGTCCTGCGGCCGTGCCCAGGTCGACGTCTACACACTCGCGGACAAGGTCACAGCCGGCCTTGAAGGCATGGAAGTCCCGCTGCGGGTCGCCGTCATGGGCTGCGTAGTCAACGGCCCCGGCGAAGCCCGCGAGGCCGACCTCGGTGTGGCCAGCGGCAACGGCAAGGGCCAGATCTTCGTCAAGGGTGAGGTCATCAAAACCGTGCCCGAGGACCTGATCGTCGAAACGCTCATCGAAGAGGCCAACCGCATCGCCGCAGAGTCCGACACGCCGTCTGGATCGCCCGACATCGTCGTCGGCTGAGACCCGACCGAAGCGAGAGTTCCCGGTGGGCGACGATCAGAACAAGGAGGCTCTCTCGTGCTGAGAGTCGCTCGCCTGGGACATCAGCACACCCGTTGGCTGAAGAGTCTGCTCGCACTCAATCCGTGTGAGAACGTCTACCTCATCGCGCTGCTCGAAGTCACGGGCACAGCGCAGATGGGGTCACCGTCCGGTTCCCTGCTGGGCGTCTTCGACGGTGACCGACCGGTCGCGGCCTACTGGGTGGGCGGCAACATCATCCCCGTCGCTGCCACCCCTGGGACCAACCAGGCGCTGGCCGAGAAGCTCAACGCCGATGGACGCTACTCCTGTTCCCTCATCGGCTCCCGCACGATCATCCTCGATCTGCACAGCCGCCTGAACTGGGGCCGTCCCCGTGGGGTCCGGGACCGACAGCCGCTGCTGGCTATCAGCTCCGATCCCTTGGTCGAACCCGACTCAGCGGTGGATCTGGTGACGGTGGAGCAGCTGCCCGCAGTGTTCGCCGCCAGCGTCGACATGTTCACCAACGAGGTGGGTTTCTCTCCGATCGAAGGCGGACAATCGAGCTACATGGCCCGAGTCCGCAGCATCATCAGGGGCAAGAACTGCTTTGCGCGCATCTCCGACACTCTGCCCCAAGGCGGAGCGGTGCGGCGTTGGCCGGCGACGAGTCAGGCCGAACAGGTGCTGTTCAAAGCAGACATCGGCATCAGAGCACCGCGCATCGTTCAGATCCAGGGTGTGTGGGTGCACCCCGATGTGCGCCACCAAGGCCTCGGTGCTGCGGGAATGGCGGCAGTCGTGGCGCAGACCCGGGCTGCCGGGCACACCACTGTGAGCCTCTACGCCAACGACTTCAATGAGGTGGCCCTGCGCATGTATGCCCGGGTCGGCTTCGAACAGGTCGGCACCTTCGCCACGGTCATGTACTGAGATCCCTCACTCCACGATGGAGCGGGCCCAAGGCGCTCGCGGCGACGCGGATTGTGCGGCGACGCAGGCGACGCGGACTGCGCGGACGGCGGCTCATCTCGGGGCGACGGAACTCAGGGCTGTCGGCGATCCCGGTTCCGCGGCTTTGCCATGTCTCCCAGGAACTTCTCCATCTCCCGGCGGTCCTTCTTCGTCGGCCGACCCAGCCCTTTGTCCCTGCGCGGGACGAATCCGCGCAGAGCAGGATCCGGCGGCGGGGTGAGATCCTCGTAGCACTGCACGGCGATCGACGACTGCGGACGCGTGGGGACGAAGCCGGTGATCTTCCAGATGAATTCGGTGCCGGCCTTGCGCACGCGCACCTCCTGGCCGATGGCGACCTTCTGCGCTGCCTTCACACGCTGACCGTCGACCTGGACGTGCCCGCCACGGCAGGCTTGAGTCGCCAGGTTCCGGGTCTTGAACATGCGGGTCGTCCACAGCCACATGTCCACGCGAACGTGCTTGCCCGGTGCGCGATCAATCTCCACTGTCAGCCTCCAACTTCGTCAGGTCTCGCGCTCTTGGTCGCCTTCGCCATCGCTGCGCAGGGCGAGCTCGGAACGTCGGGTGAATGTCTGGGCCGGGCGGCCGCGTCCCTGGGACAGGGCCCGCCCGGTAGGTGCGAGGAGCGGCAGCATCGTGCGGCGGAACGTGTCTGCCTGCAGATTCTGTCCTGACACGATCTCATGCAGCTCACGCAGCTGTCGGAGCGAGAACTCCTCCGGCAACAGCCCGAACGGGTCCGGTGTGCGCTCATGCAGGGAGCGCAGACGGTGCACCGCGACCCGTACGATCTCCTGATGCTCTGCGCTGAGTTCACGGATCGAGTGCACGGGTGCCAGCTTTCGCCGCCGCGCATCCTGCGGGTCGGGTTCGGTCTCCGGGGAGCTCGCGTCACCGAATCCCACATCTCTCGTCGACAGCACGTCGAGGTGGGCCACCGAGATCACCCATCCACGATCATCTCGATCGGGTTGGTCGAAGACATGGAGTTGGACGGGGGCGCGGTCGATGAGCCGCGCCTTTTCGCGCAGACACCGTGCGACAGCCTCGGCGAGTCGTTCCTGGGGACGCAGAATCGAGCCCGGCAGCTGCCAAACACCGTCGCCGGGATGTGTGAGGAGCACGTGCAGGCCACGTCCGGGAACGGGGCAGAGGACCGCGGTGTCGACCGCGACCGAGGGCCGTGGGAACTGCGTCAGTTGAGTGGGATCAGGCATGCTCTTCGTATCGGTCAGGAAAGCGGTCGGTCAGTGAATCGGCCTGAATTGTGCAGGCCCTGGTGGATGTCTGTGCCCACCAGTCTAATTCGCTTCCTCGACCTGACGAATCTGCAGCCGGCAGGCGGCGGGTCCACCTGCACCCGTCTGGCGAATCCATCGCCGCCGGCCGCCCGAGTCCGATAGGCAGTCTGATCTGTTTTTCCGCACAGTTGCCGTGCGCATACCCGCGTGCGATAGGGTTCGATCTGAGTCCTGACAAGTTGAGGAGTATCACCCATGGCCCTGCGCATGTCGTCCCTGTTTGTGCGAACCCAGAAGGAGGACCCGGTCGGTGCCGAGGTCGCCAGCCACAAACTGCTGCACCGTGCGGGGTACATCCGCCGATCGGCCCCGGGGATCTACACATGGCTGCCGTTGGGACTGCAGGTTCTGGGCAAGATCGAAGCCATCGTGCGCGAGGAGATGGCCCGAGCCGGATCACAGGAAGTCCATTTCCCCGGCCTGCTGCCCGCCGATCCGTACCGGAAGTCCGGACGCTGGGAGGCCTTCGGACCGGACCTGTTCCACCTCCAGGACCGGAAAGACAACGACTACATCCTGGCCCCCACTCACGAAGAGGTCTTCACCCTCCTCGTCAAGGACCTCTACTCCTCCTACAAGGATCTCCCGCTCTCGATCTACCAGGTCCAGACGAAGTACCGTGACGAGGCCAGGCCGCGCGCAGGTCTGCTCCGCGGACGCGAATTCATCATGAAGGACGCCTACTCCTTCGACATCGACGATGCCGGACTCGATGCCTCCTATGAGGCGATGCGCGTGGCCTACCTCCGCGCCTTCGCCCGCCTCGGACTTCCGTGCCTGCCGGTCAGGGCCACTCCGGGTGCCATGGGCGGCTCGGGCACAGAGGAGTTCATCTATCCCTCCGAAGTCGGCGAAGACACCTTCGTGCGCTCACCCGGCGGGTACGCGGCCAACGTCGAGGCCGTGACCTCGATCGTGCCCGATGCGATCGATTTCTCGCTCTCGCCTGCGGCCCACGTCGAAGACACCCCCGACACGCCCACGATCGAGACCCTCGTCGACGCCGCGAATGCGAACCACCCGCGCGAAGATCGGGCGTGGACCGCAGCGGACACGCTCAAGAACGTCGTCTGCGCGATCACCCACCCCGACGGCACCCGCGAGATCATCGTCATCGGTCTGCCCGGCGACCGTGAGGTCGACCTCGACCGCGCCGCTGGAACAGGAATGCTGGGCAATGGTGAGGTCGGCCTCGAAGCGGCCACGGCGGAGGATCTCGCCGCCCACCCTGAACTCGTCAAGGGCTACATCGGACCGGGCCTGAGCCCCGAGACGCAGGTGCTCGGTCTCGAAGGCAGCTCGGAGGTCCGTTTCCTCCTCGATCCTCGTGTCGTCGACGGCACTCGGTGGATCACCGGCGCGAACGAGCCCGGCCGTCACGTCTTCGACCTCGTCGCCGGCCGCGACTTCACTTCCGACGGCACCATCGAAGCCGCCCAGGTGGTCCTCGGCGACCCCGCACCCGACGGTTCCGGTCCGCTCGAGTTGGCTCGTGGCGTCGAGATCGGTCAGATCTTCAAGCTCGGCCGCAAGTACGCCGAGTCCCTCGACCTCAAGGTCCTTGACCAGAACGGCAAGGCCACGACCGTGACCATGGGCTCCTACGGCCTCGGCGTCACCCGCGTCATGGCCTGCATCGCGGAGGAATATCACAGCGAAACCGGTCTCCTCTGGCCCCAGCATCTGGCCCCGGCCGACGTGCACATCATCGCCGCCGGCAAGGGCGCCGAGATCGCCGAGGCGGCCGAGAAGCTGACATCCGAGCTCGAGTCCGAGGGTGTCACCGTCCTCCTCGACGACCGTGGCAAGGTCTCACCCGGCTTCAAATTCGCCGATGCCGAGCTCATCGGCATCCCCACCGTGATCGTCGTCGGTCGCGGCCTGGTCGATGGAGTGGTCGAAGTCCGCAATCGTCTGACCGATGAGAAGTCAGAACAGCCCGTCGCCGAGGTGGTCGCTTCCACCGTGGCCACGGTCCG
>NZ_JAKDJU010000129.1 GCF_030453725.1 Brevibacterium picturae | reverse complement strand
ACCGACACCACCCCAACAGATACCGACACCACGGCAACGTCCGCGGCGACGCTCGGCTCAGACGGCTCCGGCTCTCTGCGCCCCGAGCGCCGAGCCTCACGCGAAAAGCTCAAGGCCGACGCCAGGCGCGTGAGCCGAGAGACCGGCAAATCCCTGGGCAAGCTGGACTACAGCCGACCTCGCCGTCCGGGCGAAGCCGAGCCGGAGACCAATACCCAGTACCCGCACAACACCCACCCGATCCTGGTCCCGGGAATCGCGATCGACGAACAGCGTCGCCACTATTCCCTTGACAAGATCATCTTCGCCATCGCGGGCACGCTGACAGTCGCCTTCGTCATCTGGGGCATCGTCGATTCGGACGGCGTCTCCACCGTGGCCACAGCCGCCTATGACTGGTCGACGTTGAACGTCGGCTGGTTCTTCAACCTCGTCGCGATCATCATTCTCGTCGCGCTGATCATTCTCGCGTTCTCCCCCTACGGCAAGATTCCGCTGGGCAAGGACGACGAAAAGGCTGAGTTCAGCACCTTCTCGTGGGTGGCGATGCTCTTCGCCGCCGGCATCGGGATCGGCGTGCTCTTCTTCGGACCATCGGAGCCGCTCACCTACTTCGTGTCCCCACCGCCGATGACGAACGCTCCCGAAAGCACCGAGGCACTGCACGGCGCCATGGCCCAGACATACTTCCACTGGGGCTTCCATGCGTGGGCAATGTATGCCCTCGTCGGCGGGGCGATCGCCTATGCTGCCTACCGGCGCGGTCGCTCCCTGCTTCTGTCCTCGATCTTCCAGACGCTCTTCGGCAAGCGCCACACCGAAGGCTTCGCAGGAAAGCTCGTCGACATCTTCGCGATCGTGGCGACCCTGTTCGGCACCGCCGCGGCATTGGGCATCGCTGCGATGCAGATCGGCTCCGGCGTCAGCATCGTCAGCGGCGTCGGTGAGATGACGAACAACATGCTCGTCATCATCATCCTCGTCCTCACCGTCGGGTTCGTCATCTCCGCAGTCTCCGGTGTCTCAAAGGGCATCCGTTACCTGTCGAGCATCAACATCGTCCTCACCGTAGGAATCGTGGCCCTCGTGCTCTTCCTCGGACCGACACTGTTCCTGCTCAACCTTCTCCCGTCGGCGATCATGGAATACCTCGGCTCGCTCTTCGACATGATGGGCAAGTCACTGTCCTGGGGATCGGAGACACAGGAGTTCCAATCCGTGTGGACGGTCTACTACTGGGCGTGGTGGATCTCCTGGTCGCCGTTCGTCGGCACATTCATCGCCCGTATTTCGCGCGGGCGCAGCATTCGGCAGTTCATCCTGGGCACGATCTTCATTCCCTCGACGCTTCTCTTCGTGGCCTACGGCATCATGGGCGGAACGTCGATCTGGATGTACCGAGAAGGCGCGGCCGGATTCACCGACAGCATGGCCGCCCCCGAGGTGTTCTTCACCCTCATCGACAATCTGCCCTTCGTCGAGTGGCTGCCCTTCGTCGCGATCGTCGTACTCGCCATCTTCTTCATCACATCTGCGGACTCCGCTTCGATCGTGATGGGAATGCTCACGAGTCGCGGCGACCAGGAACCCAGGAAATGGGTTGTGGTCTTCTGGGGTCTCGTGATGTCCGGCATCGCCGTGGTCATGCTGCTGCTGGGAAATGCCAATGCACTGGAAGGTCTGCAGCAGCTCGTCATCGTCACCGCAGTGCCGTTCGCCGTCATCATGCTGTTCATCATCATTGCCTGGTTCAAAGAACTGCGCACCGACCCGCTGGCACTGCGGCGACAGTACGCGCAGAACGCTGTGGACAATGCGGTGGTCGAAGGTGCCGACCGATTCGGCGACGACTTCGCCTTCCAGGTCGTGCAGACCGAACCGGGCGACGGCGCCAACGGCGGCATCGACTCCGAGCACGGGGACTACACCGATTGGTACCAGCGCACCAATGCTGACGGCGAACCGGTCGGCTATGACTACGAAACCGGACAGTGGGCCGATGGGTGGACCCCGGAGGAAGGTATCGCCGAGGTGGACGACACCGAAGCCACCACCGCCGAGGCGGACGCGAAGTCCGGCACCACCTCGGCGAGATCAGACGCTGAGGGCAATTCGGAACCCCGTGTGACCGAGTGATGTGTCCGGTGTCGCGGCCGTGCGCGCCGAGGTCCGATATCTCCGGCAATACGAGTCATGGCACATATAGGACCCGCCGCGCAGGACGGGACGAGGGTCGTGGGTACTGAACTCGCTGCTCGTCCACTCCCACACATTGCCGGTCGTATTGTGCAGACCGAATCCGTTGGGCCGATACGAGCCGGCGGGCACGGTCCCGACCGGCTGGGTCGGCCCATCCGGGAAGACACCTGTGAAGGTGTTCATCCGGGCTTCGCCGCCGGGTTCGCGCACCGCACCCCACGGGTAGGGCTGCTGCTCGAGGCCGCCGCGGGAGGCGAACTCCCACTCGGCCTCGCTCGGCAGTCGGGCGCCCACCCACTGCGCATACGCCTCGGCGTCGGTGCGGGAGACGTGGGTGACCGGATGGGTGGCCCAGTGTCTGAGAGTCGCGCCTTCCAGGGTCGATCCCGGAACACCCGGCACACCCGGCCCACCCGGCACACCGGCCGTGCCAGTTATCCCGGTCCCGGCGGGATGGAACCAGGTCGCCCCTGTGACCTGACGCCACCAGGGGGTAGCCTGCACAGCAGGGGAGGTCTCGTGCAGACCTTCGGCCAACAGGCCAGTGAAGACCAAGGAGTCACCATGAGTTTCGGCATCGGTGCGATGACCCGTCGACGCGACGAACGCGGCAAATTCTGCAACCGTGACCGTCGTCGCGGCGATCGCGAAGCCTTCGATTTCGACTTCGCGGACCGGGCCCTCACCGTCGTCGGGGTAGGCCAGCGGATCCTCGCTGCCCATGAGGAACGTGCCACCGGACAGCCCGATCATGGCCAGATCCTGCGGGGCCAGAGCCGCGAGCTCGGTCAGCAGCTGACCATCGGGACCGGGCACTGCGGTCGATTCCCCGCCCGACGATCCCACCTCGGCGGGGGATTCTTCTTCCTCAACACCCACCTCGGCGGGCCGAGTCTCGCTTTGGCTCGCTCCGACGGGCGAGTTCCGTGCTGGACCGCAGCATGAGGCCATTGTCGCCACCTTCAATCCACATCTGAGAATCAGCTTCTCAAGAATCTGTTCCATCTGACACACCTGCGCAGGTTGTCCCCACAGGCGACTTCGCAGACCATGCTTTCACACACAGACCTGACGTTTTTGAGAAAGGACGTGACCAGCATATGCAACCGCCGAACATCGTAGTGATCCAGGCCGACCAGATGGCCGCACAGGCACTGGGGGCCTACGGCGACACCGCCGCACTCACCCCGAACATGGACGCCCTGGCCGAGGACGGAGCCGTCTTCGATCGCGCCTACTGCAACACCCCGCTGTGCTCACCCTCGCGGGCATCGATGATGACAGGTCGGATGCCCTCCGACGTAGACTGCCTCGACAACGGCGACGACTTCGCCGCCTCGGTGCCGACCTTCGCCCACCGCCTGCGCAAGCTCGGCTACCACACCGCGCTCATCGGACGGATGCACTTCATCGGCCCCGACCAGCACCACGGGTTCGAAGAGCGCCTGACCACCGACGTCTACCCGGCCGACCTCGACATGGTCCCCGACTGGAATCGTCCCCTGAATCAGAAGCTCCAGTGGTACCACGAGGCCGACCCCGTGTTCACCGCAGGTGCGGCAAAGGCGAACGTCCAGCAGGACTTCGACGACGAGGTGATCTTCCGGACCCTGCGCCACCTCAACGGCCGGGTGCGGGCCAACCAGGCCGCCGGTGAGAACCAGCCCTTCCTCATGGTCACCTCGTTCATCCACCCACACGACCCGTACGAACCGCCCCGGGAGAACTGGGATCGTTTCGCCGAGGTGGACATCCCCGACCCGGCCCACCCCGAGGTTCCCGACATCGCCGAGGACCCGCACAGCCACCGACTGCGCACGATGAGCGGACTCGACGAGCGGGAACCGGGCACCGAGGACATCCGCCGAGCGCGACGTGCCTACTATGCGGCCGTGAGCTACATCGACGACCACATCGGCAAGGTCCGGCAGCGTCTGCGGGAACTCGAGCTCGAGGACAACACGGTCATCATCGTCACCAGTGACCACGGAGACATGCTCGGGGAGAAGGGGCTGTGGTACAAGATGTCCCCGTATGAGCAGTCCTCCCGTGTCCCGATCATCGTCAACGGCCCCGCCGAGGCAGTCACCCCGGGGCGGTATGCCAACCCCGTCAGTCTCGTCGACCTCATGCCGACGCTGCTGGACCTGGCAGGCTCCTCCGATCCTGACGCGACCGGACTGTCACTGTTCGAGTCCGCCCGACGGGAAGCCGCGGGGGAGAAGGGGCCTGCGGATCGTGACGTCATCATCGAGTACTTCGCCGAGGGCACGTACCGACCGCAGGTCACACTCATCCGCGGCCAGTACAAGCTGACGATCTGCCCCGGTGATCCGGAACTGCTCTTCGACCTCGAATCCGACCCCGACGAGCTGGTCAACCGTGCCGGTGACGCCGAGTACGCGGAGCTGGTGGCCACGATGCGTGCGGAACTCGACTCCCGCTATGATCTCGAACATCTTGAGGAGCATGTGCTCGGCAGCCAATCGAGCAGGCAGCTCGTCGCCGATGCGCTCAAGGTCGGAACGGTCCGGCACTGGGACTACGATCCGGAACCCGAGAACGGCTACGTCCGCGGAGACTTCTGGACCGCGTTCAGATACGGGAAGATCCCCGACACCACGGCCTGAACCCACGCTCGAGCGTAGAGCCGGTGGGCCCGCCGAGCGCAGAGCCGGCGCGGGCTGCCGCGCTCTGCTCTCGGCGGCGGGCCTCGGCGGGTCGGGTCGTCTATATCGGGTGCTTCAGCTGGGTTCGCCTCGGTGAAGATAATTCATCTGACATTGGGCGAGTTGCAGGTCACACTTTCAGTCTCGGGTGGCATCATCTGAACCAGGAGGGATGTCATGACCAACTTCGAGTGGACATCTGAAGTCCCGCTCGCCGCCGAGACCACATATCTCTGGCACGCACAGCCCGGAGCACTGACCCGGCTGTCCCCGCACTGGGCCCAGGAGATCGTCGAGGAGAGCTACCCTCCGATCGCACCCGGCTCGGTGGCGCGGGTCAAGACCAGTGTGCCCGGCAGCTACGGTCTCGTTCGGCGCCCATTCAGCTCGGTGCATTCGGAAGGACCTTCCCGCTTCTCGTTCGTCGACGAACTCAAGAAGGGTCCACTGAGCCAGTGGAAGCACACGCACGAATTCTCCTCTGTCGCCGGAGGAACAAAGATCGATGACCACATCGAATTCTCGATGGGTCCGGCGGGCTTCGACTCGATCGACCGCACCCTCATCCACAACCTCGAAGCGACCTTCGAGGCCAGACACACGCGCATGCTCATGGACATCGAGTTCCTCGAACGGATGAACGCACCTCTGCTGACGCGGAAGAAGGGCAAACGCATCCTCATCGCCGGCAGCAGCGGACTCGTCGGGCGGCAGGTCGCGGCACTGTTCTCCTCCGCGGGTCACTTCGTGCGACTTCTCGTCCGACGCACCCCGAAGTTCGAATACGAGTCCCACTGGAACCCGGAGTTGGGGATCATCAACCCGCGCGACCTCGCGTGGGCGGATGCGGTCGTTCACCTCGGCGGCCGATCCATCGCCACCCGGTTCACGAAGAAGGCGAAAGAGGAGATCCGCTCCTCACGCATCGACTCGACGACCCTGCTGGCAGAGACGATGCGCACTCTGCCCGAGGCGAAACGGCCCGAGGTGTTCGTCTGCGCCTCTGCGGTCGGGATCTACGGCTCCCACGCCGAGGTGCCCGTTGATGAGACCGCTCCGCCAGGGGACGGATTCCTTGCCGAACTGTGTCAGGAATGGGAGGCCGCTGCTGCCCGGGTCGAGGAGCTGGGCATTCGCCGGGTGTCGATCCGCTCGGGCATTGCCCTGACTTCGCTGAGTGGTTTCCTCAAACTTCAGACGCCCCTGTACTTAGCCGGTGCCGGCGGCCGGCTGGGCAGCGGTGAACAGGGCCTGGCCTGGGTCTCCCTCGATGACCTGGCCCGATCATACGTGCACGCGGTGCTCACCAACTATGTGCGCGGCCCCGTCAACGCAGTGGCCCCGGACATGGTCTCCCAACAGGAGTTCGCCGAGGCGCTCGCCGCCCACCTGCATCGACCGGCCCGAGTCCCGACCCCCGGCTTCGTCACCGAACTGGTCCTCGGCGCCGACGGAGCCAAGGAACTCGCATTGGCTGACCAGAAGGTGCGCCCGGAGAGGCTGGAGGAGACCGGATACCAGTTCGCCCACCCCACGCTGACCGCCTGTCTCGAGGAGGAACTCGGAAGCGGAGCGTGAAGTGGGCGAAAAGTCTCAGGTGAGGCTTGCCAGCCTGAGGTCTGAGAGGCCCTGAGCTCAGAGCCTCTTGCCGGCGATCTGCGCACCGGCGGTCAATGACTGCAGCTTCGCGACCGCGATCTCCGGGTGGACGCGTCCGCCCAGACCACAGTCGGTTGAGGCCACGACGTTGTCGGGACCGACGAGCTTCGCGAAGCGTTCGATGCGATCGGCGACGAGTTCCGGGTGCTCGACGACATTCGTGGAGTGGGAGACGATGCCGGGGATGATGTACTTGCCCTCGGGCAGCTTCGTGTCCTCCCAGATCCGCCATTCGTGCTCGTGGCGGACGTTGGCGGCTTCGAAGGTGATGCCGGCGGCGTTGAGAGTGAGCACCTGGTCGACGATCTCCTTGAACGGCAGATCGGTCACGTGCGGTCCGTGCCAGGAACCCCAGCAGGTGTGGACGCGCACCTGGGCCGGATCGATGCCGCGCAGGGCGTGGTTGAGGGCATCGATGCGGACCTGGATGAACGACCGGTAGTCGGCGAAGGACGGTTCCGGGTTGATCTGGTCGAAGTTCTCGGCCAGGGAGGGATCGTCGATCTGGACGGTCAGACCCGCCTCGGTGATGGCAAGGTATTCCTCACGCAGCACATCGGCCCAGGCCCAGATGAACTCCTCATCGCTTGCGTAGTACTCGTTGGCGATGCGCGAAGCAGACCCGGGGGACAGGGCGTTGATATAGCCGTCGCGTTCACCGTAGCCGGCGGCCGCGAGACCTGTCTTGAGGTTGGCGATGTCGCTGGCGACCTGGTCATGGCCCACGTAGCTGATGGCGCTGGTGGCCTTGGGGAACTGCGGCTGGTCCCCGGTGTCGGTGCCGGCGTTGGCATCGCCGTAGACGCCGGGGAAGAGGTTGCGGTCGCGGCGGTCGCCGAAGCTGGTCAGAACCGGGGCGCCCGGTTCTGAGCGAACCGCTGGGGCGTCCCACTTGTCGACGTTGTCGAGTTCGAGTCCGCCGGTGCGGGCGAATGAGTAGTGCCACCAGGCGCCGTAGTCGAAGTCCGCGGCCATCGAATGACCGTACTCCCCGTCGTTGGGGTTCGAGATGCCCAGATCCTTCTGGCGCTTGACGAGGTCGGTGACGCTGGCGGCGAGGAGCTCGTCGAACTCCTGTGTCGCGGCGTCCGAGACCGTTTCGCCAGCCAGACGGGCATGGTTCTGAGCCTGCTTGACCTTGTTGGCCTCGATGAGCTCGGGGGTGCGGGGTAAGGATCCTGCGTGCGAGGTGCGGATCGTGGCCATGGGTGACTCCTCTGGGTGTTCGGCGGCAGTTCGGTCGAATCGTTCTCTCTCAGGCAATCACATCAGCCGCCGCGCATGCGAGGGAGCCGTCATGTTCGGTCACGTGCTGCAGCTTTCATTTCGCGAAATGAGGGCGGCTGTCGCTCTCCCTGGCCTACAGTGATGACATGAGTCAGCAGGCTTCCTCGGCAGATGGGCCCTACTCGCCGAATCGGTCCGGCGTTCCATCTGCGTGGACTCCACCGGGGTATGTGCCCGCGGCGGGCGGTCCCGGATGGACGGCGCGAATCCTGTTCTGGGCCGCTCTGGTCATCGGCTCATTGCCCGAATTCGTGATGATGCCGATGATGATCGGCGGGGCTGGTCCCGAATTCTTCACCCGGTATTCGACCCTGATGATCCTGGTGGTGATCCTCGAACTCGTCCTCGGCCTCGTCGCGCTCCTCATCGTGAAGGCCAGCCCGATGAAGTTGCGACTGTTCGGAATGGGACTGCTCCTCTTCATCAGCATCTACGCATTGGGCGTGCGGTACCTGATGCCGATCATCGTCACTGGTGTTATCGGCAGCTTCACCCTGGCGATGAACATCCAGAGCATCATCTGGACCTTCCACGGCGGTGTCATGCTGGCCGGAACCCTCATTGCCTGGAACCTCGCGCGCAACAGAGTCTGGTGGACCAACCTCATCGCCGCCGGCTATGCGTTGCTGATGGGGCTTGTTGTGGCCTTCGTCGAATGGGCGCTGAATGTTCTGGGCTCGTCATTCGCAACGTCAATGGTACTCACGCAGCTGCTCGCACTCGCGGCGGCCCTCGGCGGTCTCGGACTGTTGCATGTGGTCGGTGACCTCGCGAACATGGGCATTGAGCGCCGAAGGGGTCGGGCGCCTGCAACTGAGCCATAATCGTACGACTCGTCCGAGGG
>NZ_JAKDJU010000020.1 GCF_030453725.1 Brevibacterium picturae | reverse complement strand
GCCGGCGCGCATGGCGTATCGATGCCGGCACGCACGGCGTATGGATGCCGGCGCGCATGACAAACGGCGGCCGCCCTGAATCGGGACGGCCGCCGTTGTCGACTGCTGCGACCGGAGGCCAGAAGCACCAAGGGCCAGGGCCCTCACGGTGCCGCTCCGGGGCTCAGCAGTCCATCACGGTCTCAGTGCCGGGGTGTGCCGTTCTCCTGCACGATCGGCACCTCACGAGTGACCGGTGCTTCGGCAACGATGCCATAGCCTGCCAAGGGATCTTCCTCGTCGTCGGAGGAGTCCTCGTAGGCCGCGGCAACGCCCCGGGCCGCATCGCCCATCGTGTGGATGCGCAGTGCATTGGTCGAACCGGGGATGCCAGGAGGGGACCCGGCCACGAGGATGGACTGATCGCCCTCGTGCGCGGTTCCGTCCGCCAGCAGCACGGCGTCGACCTGCCTGGCCATCTGGTCTGTGTGGCGCACGGTCTTGACGAGGTAGGGGCGGACGCCCCAGGTCAGAGCCAACTGATGGCGAACCTGTGCATCGGGGGTGAAGCCGAGGATCGGCCAGGCCGGACGCAGACGCGACATCCGACGCACGGAGTCGCCTGTCTGGGAGAAGGTGCAGAGCAGATCGATGTCGAGCTGCTCAGCGATCTGGACCGCAGCGGCGGTCACGGCCCCACCCTTGGTATGAGGAACCGTGCCCAGCTGCGGAATCCGCTCCATGCCGTGTTCCTCGGTGGATTCGATGATGCGGCTCATGGTCCGAATCGCGTCGACCCAGTACTCGCCGACGGAGGTTTCGCCGGAGAGCATGAGGGCATCGGCACCGTCGAGGACCGCGTTGGCGCAGTCGCTGGCCTCGGCGCGGGTCGGCCTGGCCGCATCGATCATGGTTTCGAGCATCTGTGTGGCCACGATGACGGGTTTAGCCTGCTGACGTGCGATCTCGACGGCACGCTTCTGCACGATCGGGACCTGCTCGAGGGGCAGCTCCACGCCGAGGTCACCGCGGGCGACCATGATTCCGTCGAAGGCATCGATGACCGCATCGAGCTGGTCGACGGCCTGCGGCTTCTCAAGCTTGGCGATGACGGGAGCCGTGACGCCGACCTCATCCATGACCGCCCGGACATCGTCCATGTCCTCGGGGCTGCGGACGAAGGACAGCGCCACCCAGTCGAAGCCGATCCCCAGACCCCACTTGAGATCGTCGACGTCCTTCTCGGACAGCGCTGGGACGGAGACCGGGACGCCGGGAAGGTTGATGCCCTTGTGGTTCGAGATCGTTCCGCCGATCTCCACTTCGGTGATGACATCGGTGTCGGTCACCTCGGTGGCACGCAGACGCAGACGTCCGTCGTCGATGAGCAGGGGGTCTCCGACGGAAACGTCGCCCGGCAGAGTCGACAGCGTGGTGCTCACGACCTCCGCTGTCCCGGCGATATCACGGCTGGTGATGGTGAACGTCGCACCCTCGACCAGCTCCTCCTTGCCATTGGCGAAGTTGCCGACCCTGATCTTCGGGCCCTGCAGATCGAGCAGCACCGCGACGGCGCGTCCGGTGTCGAGCGCAGCCTGGCGGACCCAGGCGAATTTCTCCTCGTGCTCTTCCCGCTTGCCGTGGCTGAGATTGAATCGGGCCACATCGACGCCCTCGTCGACGAGAGCGCGGATCTCTTCATAGGAATTCTGGTTCGGACCTAATGTTGCGACTATCTTTGCACGCCTCATGCACACCACCCTACCTGTACCGTGATGGGCGGTTCGAACCGCCCATCACGTCTGTTCGTCGGAGCAGAATCACGCACACCGATGTGCGCTCTTCTCATTAATTGACACAGATAATCTTAACATTTAAAACGATCTGTCGTGTGGCCCGACCGGTTCAGGCAGCCGAGTCGACCCCGTGAGGAACCGGTCGACCTCGGCCGCGACCGACCGCCCCTCGGCGATCGCCCACACGATGAGCGACTGGCCCCGCCCAGCGTCACCGGCGATGAATACCCCGGGAGTCGACCCGAGATAGGTCTCATCGCGGGCGAAGGCCCCACTGTCGCTGACGTCGAGGCCGAGAGCTTCGGATTCCGGCCCCGAGAAGCCGAGAGCCAGGAGCACGAGGTCTGCATCCAAACGGTGCTCGGTACCAGGAGTCGGCACGCGGCGACCGTCGACGAACTGGGTCTCTGCCACCTCGATCCCGACCACCCGGCCCTCCTCGTCTCCGGCGAACCCTGTCGTCGATGCGAGGTAACGCCGCGTGCCGCCCTCCTCATGGGAGGACTGGACCTCGAAGATGCGCGGGACCGTGGGCCAGGGATCTGCCTCGCTGCGGTCGGTGGGCGGCTGAGCTCCGATCGCCAGCGTCGTGACCGAGGCGGCGGTCTGCCGCAGGGCCGTGCCCAGACAGTCCGCACCCGTGTCACCCCCGCCGATGATGACCACGTGCTTTCCCGCAGCGTCGATGTGGCTCTTCACTCCACCGGGTCCAGGCTGCTCCCCCGCCTGCACGCGATTCGAAGGCACCAGATAGTCCATCGCGAATTCGACTCCGCGAAGGTCGCGGCCGCCGATGCTCATATCACGGGGCACTGTGGCACCTGTGCACACGATGACGGCGTCGAAGCTCGACTGCAGGTCCTCGAGACTGATGTCCCTGCCGATCTCGACCGAGGTTGTGAACCGTGTGCCTTCTGCGCGCATCTGATCGAGACGACGGTCGATGTGCTGCTTCTCGAGCTTGAAGTCGGGGATCCCGTAGCGCAGCAGGCCGCCGAGGCGATCGTCGCGTTCGTAGACGACGACGGTGTGTCCGGCCCGGGTCAGCTGCTGGGCTGCGGCGAGTCCGGTCGGACCGGAACCGATGACGGCAACGGTGCGCCCGGTGATCCGTTCAGGGATCATCGGCTGGATGAGTCCGGCCGCAAAGCCCTGATCGACGATCGAGACCTCGACCTGCTTGATCGTCACTGCAGGCTGATTGATGCCGAGGACGCAGGCGTTCTCACACGGAGCCGGACATGCCCGGCCGGTGAATTCCGGGAAGTTGTTCGTCGCATGGAGCAGTTCGACCGCACGTGGCAGCTCTCCGCGGTACATGGCATCGTTGAACTCGGGAATCAGATTGCCCAAGGGGCAGCCCTGATGGCAGAACGGTACGCCGCAGTCCATGCAGCGCGATGCCTGCCTACGCAGCTGCTCCGGATCGCCTGCTTCGTAGACCTCGCGGTAGTCCATGAGTCGGATGGGAACCGGGCGCCGCCGTGGCAGCTCGCGCTGGTCGGTGGTGAGGAATCCATGTGGATCAGCCATTGGCGACCTCCAGAATCTTGTGCCAGGCGTCGTCCGAATCCGCGGACTGACCTGCCGCGGTGAACTCTTCCTGGACGTCTTTGACCATCGCATAGGCGACGGGAATGATCTTTGTGAAGCGGGAGAGGACGTCCTCTCCTCGGCGCAGTCCGTCAAGCAACTGGGCGGCCAGAGGCGAGCCCGTCCACTGAACATGTTCATCCAACAGGCGCTGGAGGACTTCCATATCGGTGATTCCCACCCCGGTGAACCGGAATACGCCGGCAGCGCGTTCCTTGAGGTTGAGCTTGGCGGGGTTGAAGTCCAGGACGTATGCCGTGCCGCCCGACATGCCTGCGGCGAAGTTGCGTCCGGTGCTGCCGAGGATGACGGCGATACCTCCGGTCATGTACTCCAGCCCGTGGTCGCCGATGCCTTCGACGACCGCCTCGGCGCCGGAGTTGCGCACCATGAACCGCTCCCCCACCTGGCCGGAGACGAACAGCTTGCCGGCGGTCGCGCCGTAGCCCAACACGTTGCCGGCGATGACATTGTGCTCGGGTCTGGTCGGGTTCTCCTCGTGCGGATGCACGCTGATGGTCCCGCCCGAGAGCCCCTTGCCGACGTAGTCGTTGGCGTCGCCGTGCAGGTCGATGCTGACCCCGCGAGGCAGGAAGGCACCGAGTGACTGCCCGGCTGTGCCGTGCAGGTCGAGCCTGATCGTGTGCTCGGGCAAGCCCGCATCCGCATGGGAGAGCGTGACATTGTGCCCCAGCAGGGTGCCGACGCTGCGGTCCGTGTTCTCGATCGCCGAGGTGATCGTGACCTTCGCCCCGGACCCGATCGCCTCCCCTGCCTCGGCCAGCAGTCGCAGGTCCAGTTCCCCCGCGAAGTCGCGGTTGACCTCGGTGGTGCATTTGCGAGGCACTCCGGTGTTGCCATGGACGTCCTCGGGCACGGTGAGGATCGATGCCAGATCGAGGTCGAGGCCCGAGGCCTCGGCACGCTTCTCATCGATGCGCAGCCTCTCGACCGCTCCGATCGCCTCGTCGAGCGAGCGCAAGCCCAGCTGCGCGAGGTAACCGCGGACCTCCTCGGCGATGAAGGTGAAGAAGTTCACGACGTGATCGGCCTGTCCGTGGAAGCGTTCGCGCAGCTTCGGGTTCTGGGTCGCGACGCCGACGGGACATGTGTCCTTGTGGCACACACGCATCATGATACAACCGGAGACCACGAGGGCCGCGGTCGCGAATCCGAACTCCTCACCACCCAGCAGGGCGGCGATGATGACGTCGCGGCCGGTCTTGAGCTGGCCGTCGACCTGCACGCTGACCTTCTCTCGCAGCCCGTTGAGCACCAGGGTCTGCTGGGCCTCGGCCAAGCCGAGTTCCCAGGGGGTGCCGGCATGCTTGAGTGAGTTCAGCGGGCTGGCCCCGGTGCCTCCGTCGTGACCGGAGATGAGGACGACGTCGGCTCCGGCCTTGGCCACACCGGCGGCCACCGTGCCGACGCCGATCCCGGACACGAGTTTCACGTGCACGCGGGCCCGGGCGTTGGCCCGACCGAGGTCGTGGATGAGCTGGGCGAGGTCCTCGATCGAATAGATGTCGTGGTGCGGCGGCGGAGAGATCAGCCCCACTCCGGGAGTGGCATGTCTGGTCTTCGCGATCCACGGGTAGACCTTCGCCCCGGGCAGCTGTCCGCCCTCCCCCGGCTTCGCGCCCTGAGCCATCTTGATCTGCAGGTCATCGGCCTCGGTGAGGTAGTGGCTGGTGACCCCGAACCGGCCGCTGGCGATCTGCTTGATCGCCGATCGGCGTTCGGGATCGACGAGGCGTTCGGTGTCCTCTCCACCCTCACCGGTGTTCGACCTCCCGCCGATGCGGTTCATGGCGATGGCCAGAGTCTCGTGTGCCTCTTGGGACAGTGAGCCGTAGCTCATGGCACCTGTCGAGAAGCGCTTCATGATCTCGCTGGCCGGCTCCACCTCGGCGATGTCGATCGGTCCCGATTCCGTGGGCACGAGGTCGAACAGTCCGCGCAGAGTCATGAGCTCACGTGACTGCTCATCGACGGCGTGGGTGTACTGCTCGAAGATGTCGAAGCGTCCTGTGGCAGTGGAGTGCTGGAGCTTGAAGATCGTCTCCGGGTTGAACAGGTGGCCCGGACCTTCCCGCCGCCACTGATATTCGCCGCCGACCAGCAGATTCCGGTGCGAGGGCCGCGGATGGTCATCGCGGTAGGCGTCGGCATGCCGGGCACTCGATTCCGCGGTGATCTCGACGATCCCCTTGCCCCCGAGCTGGTGCGGGGTGGAGGTGAAGAACTCGTCGATGAAGTCATCGGCCAGTCCGAGGGCTTCGAAGGTCTGAGCACCGTGGTAGGACTGCACGGTCGAGATTCCCATCTTCGACATGATCTTCAGCAGTCCCTTGTTCAGCGCCGTGAGCACATTCGCCACGGCCGTGGTCTCGCTGATGCCCCGGATCCTGTCCGAGCGAACAAGCGCCTCGGCCGATTCCATGACGAGGTACGGGTTGACCGCCGAAGCGCCGAAGGACATCAGTGTGGCCACGTGGTGGACCTCTCGTACATCACCGGCTTCGACGATGATCGACACGCGGGTACGCGAACGCGCCCGGACCAGGTGGTGGTGGAGAGCCGAGGTCAGCAGCAGGGACGGAATCGGTGCGAGGTCCGCCGTCGAGTCCCTGTCGCTGAGGATGATGAACACAGCTCCGGCCTCGACGGCCGCGCTGGCCTCCCGGCACAACTCTTCAAGGCGCTTCGCCATGGCGTCGGGTCCTGCGTTCACCGAGTACAGACCCGAGAGGGTCACGCTGGGTCGACCATCGTCGACGCCGAGGTGGCGGCCCTGCACGTGTGAGATCGCCGCAAGCTCGTCGTTGTCGATGACCGGACGATCGAGCAGGATGTGCGCAGAATCCGGATGGTCGAACTGCAGGAGGTTGCCCTCACGCCCGATGCCCGAGGACATGCTGGTCACGATGTCCTCGCGGATGGAGTCCAGCGGCGGGTTGGTCACCTGCGCGAAGTTCTGGTGGAAGTAGTCGAAGAGCAGTCGTGGCCGGTTGCTCAGGGCCGCGATCGCGGTGTCCGTACCCATGGCGCCGAGGGGCTCGGCCCCGGTCTCAGCCATCGGCGAGATGAGGATCCGCAGTTCCTCCTCCGTGTAGCCGAAGGTGCGTTGGCGTCGGCGCACGGACGCCTGCGGATGGGTGACGTGGACTCGGGTGGGCAGATCGGCCAGACGGCGGGAGCAGTCCTTCACCCAGTCCTCGTAGGGGTGGTCGGTAGCGAGCTGGTTTTTGATCTCCGTATCGGAGATGACCCGTTCCGACTCGGTGTCGACGAGGAACATGCGTCCCGGGGTCAGCCGACCGCGGGCGACGATGTCGGACTCCGGCAGGTCGACGACGCCGATCTCACTGGCCAGGACCACGGTGTCGGAGGTCATGACGTAGCGCGCAGGACGCAGGCCGTTGCGATCGAGGACCGCCCCTGCCAGCTTCCCGTCGGTGAAGGCCACGCAGGCGGGCCCGTCCCACGGCTCCATCAGGAGCGAGTGGTACTCGTAGAAGGCCTTGCGCGATTCGCCCATTCCGGGGTTGTTCTCCCAGGCCTCGGGGATCATCATCAGCATCGCCTGCGGCAGCGATCTGCCCGAGGCGACCATGAGTTCGAGCACCGAGTTGAATGACGCCGAGTCCGAGGCGCCGGGCGGCACGATCGGGCACAGTCTGTCCAGGCTCGTCGAGGTGCCGGGCACCGGGGAGACGAGCAGGTCCGAGGCCAGCTTCGATTCCCTGGCCTGCATCCAGTTGCGGTTGCCGCGCACCGTGTTGATCTCGCCGTTGTGGGCGATCGTGCCGAAGGGCTGCGCCAGCTGCCAGGACGGGAACGTGTTCGTCGAGAAGCGAGAATGCACGAGTGCGATCCGAGAGGTCAGCCGATCGTCGAGCAGTTCCGTGTAGAAGGCGGAGAGCTGACCCGTTGAGAGCATGCCCTTGTAGGTGATGGTGCCCGGGTTGAGAGAAGGGCAGTAGAGACCGCCATGGTCGAGGCGCTTCCTCACGATGTAGGACCGGCGACTCAGATCCTGTGGGTCCCGGGAGGGATACCGCTCGTCGATGGCGAGGAAGAGCTGGCGCATGCGCGGCATCGTGGTGCGTGCGGTCTCGCCCAGCACGCTCGCGTCGTGGGGTACGTCGCGGAAGGCGAGGACCTTCAGTCCCTCTTCGGCGGCGATCCGGTTGACGAGGTCGTCCTGATCCTCGTGCGAATCGTTCATGCCCTCTGTGACCGAAGCGTCCCTGTCGTCCGTGGGGAAAGCCACGTCGGGGATGAGATCCTGTCGGTAGTCCTGAGCGAAGAATCCGATGCCTGCGACGTAGCTGCCCGGCTCCGGAAGTTCGACGCCGTCGGCACCGAGCACCTCGGCGAAATAGTCGTGGGGAATCTGCAGGGTGATTCCGGCGCCATCCCCTGTGCCTTCGTCGGAGCCGATGCCGCCTCGGTGTTCGAGCTTGCGCAGTGCGGTCAGAGCCTGTTCGACGACCTCATGGTCTGCCGGGCCACGGTAGCGGACGATGAGCGCCAGCCCACATGCGTCGTGCTCGAGTGCGGGATCGTAGAGTCCGGCACGAACTGGTTGACGCGGAGCTTTCGGGGTCGTTGAGTATTCACTGTACATCGCTGCCTTCACGGGGTGTAGGAGTTTACGTTAAAGACGGCGCTGTCTCTAGCAGTATCGGCGGCGCCCTCTGGAGATCGTCCTTGGGCACACATGTGACGTGGTTCTCACGGTCGGTTAGCTAGCCTACACCCCTCGGCAGCTCAGGGCGGCCCCGAAAAAGGACCATTCAGCAGACCAAAACGTCTCAGTCCTCGGTCTTCGGCCCGTCCTCGCCCTGGGATTTCGACCCGTCGCCTCCCCGAGATTTCGACTTCACATCGGGGGTGATTGAGATCGCCGAGGTGACCGCACCGAAATATCCGAAGCTGTGCCCTCCGAAGTCATCGCCGGTCCCCTGCGAGGCACCGTCCGTGGCGCCGGCGATCCTTCGAGCGCGCCGAACCAGTCGAAAGACGACGACTCCGACGATGAGGAGGACGACGACGAGCGCGAGGGCCACCAGAGCCCACACCGGGATCGTGACCGA
This sequence comes from Brevibacterium picturae, assembly GCF_030453725.1. GTDB lineage: Bacteria > Actinomycetota > Actinomycetes > Actinomycetales > Brevibacteriaceae > Brevibacterium > Brevibacterium sandarakinum_A. The sequence goes on along the minus strand of NZ_JAKDJU010000020.1, from coordinate 21,206 downwards.
GCCGAGGTGAAGACCGCTGGTGGATGCGTGCATATGAGCCCGGCTCATGCACAGCCCTCCGCGAGCTCAGCGGCCAAGGTGGCGATTCCGCTGACTCCGTCGCTGTCGAGGGCGCGGACGAGGGCAGAGCCGACAATGACGCCGTCAGCGTAGTCTGCGACTTCGCCGGCCTGTTCGCGCGTCGAGACTCCGAGCCCGACACAGGCATGGGGAGCTCCGGCATCCTTCAGGCGCGTCACGAGGTCGCGAGCGTGGTTGTCGACCTCGGAGCGGACTCCGGTCACGCCCATCGTCGAGGCCGCATAGACGAATCCGCGGCTCGCGTCGACGATTGTGGCGATGCGCTCGGGCGTCGATGAGGGAGCGGCGAGGAAGATGCGGTCGAGATCGTATTCGTCGGAGACGCTCATCCATTCGGAAGCTTCATCGGGAATGAGGTCGGGGGTGATGATGCCTCCGCCGCCGGCCGAGTCCAGGTCGCGTGCGAAGGCGCTCACGCCGTGTTGGAGCACCAGGTTCCAGTAGCTCATCACGACGGCGGTGCCGCCGGCTTCTGCGACGGCTGAGACGGCAGAGAAGATGTCTGAGGTGCGCACCCCGGCAGCGAGACCGTGCTCGGCGGCGCGTTGGATGACGGGTCCGTCCATTCCCGGGTCGGTATACGGCATTCCCACTTCCACGATGTCGACCCCGGACTTCACCAGTTCGACCATGGCCTCGATGGAGCCTTCGACCGACGGAAACCCGACGGGAAGATATCCGATGAGTGCGGCCTTGCGGCCCGCCTGGGCGACGGCGTCGAGTGTGGTGCCCGATCGTTGTCCTGAGCTCGTCATACCTGCACAGCTCCTTCGTCGAAGTAGTCGAACCATTTGGCGGCCGTGGTCATGTCCTTGTCGCCGCGGCCGGAGAGGTTGACGAGCAGGACCGCGTCGCTGCCGAGCTCTCGTCCCACACGCATCGCTCCGGCAAGGGCGTGGGCTGATTCGATCGCCGGGATGATGCCTTCGGTTCGCGACAGCAGCTGCATGGCTTCCATCGCCTCCTCGTCGACGACCGGCTCGTAGATCACGCGCTGGGTGTCGTGAAGGTAGGAGTGCTCAGGGCCGACAGACGGGTAGTCGAGGCCCGCCGAGATCGAGTGGGAACCCCGGGTCTGACCGTCCTCATCCTGGAGGATATAGGTGGCGGAGCCGTGGAGGACTCCGGGTCGTCCGCCGGAGAATCGTGCCGCGTGCCGTCCACTGTCGACGCCCTCGCCTCCGGCTTCGAAGCCGAATATCTTCACCTCGGGGTCGTCGAGGAAGGCCGCGAACAAGCCCATGGCGTTCGAACCGCCGCCGACGCATGCGCACACGGCATCGGGCAGACGACCGACCGTGTTCTGGATCTGTTCGCGAGCTTCGACACCGATGACGTCCTGAAAGGAGCGGACCATGGCTGGGAACGGATGCGGACCCGCGACGGTGCCGATGATGTAGTGGGTGTCGGCGACGTTGGCGACCCAGTCGCGCATGGCCTCGTTCATCGCGTCCTTGAGCGTCCGCGTGCCGTTGCTCACGGAGTTCACCTTCGCCCCGAGCAGACGCATCCGGGCGACATTGAGTGCCTGCCGCTGGGTGTCCTCCTCGCCCATGTAGACCTCGCACTCCATGTCGAGGAGAGCGGCAGCGGTCGCCGCGGCGACACCGTGCTGTCCGGCTCCGGTCTCAGCGATGACGCGCGTCTTGCCCATGCGCTTGGCCAACAGGGCCTGACCCACGGCGTTGTTGATCTTGTGGCTGCCGGTGTGGTTGAGGTCCTCGCGTTTGAGGAACACTCTGGCACCGCCGCAGTGGGCGGCGAACCGGGTGGCCTCGGTGAGCAGGCTGGGGCGGCCGATGTAGCTCTTCTGCAGTTCGAGCAGCTGTTCGGTGAATGCCGGATCGACCTGGGATTTGCGCCAGGTCTCCTCGATCTCGTCGAGTGCGGGGATCAGCGCTTCTGGGAAGAATCTGCCTCCGTACGAACCGAAGTAGGGTCCGTTCTCCTGGCTCAAATCGGTCATTGCCGTCCTTCGTGGTTCGAAATTGTCGTCGGTGGGTCAAGACTGACGGATGGTCGCCGCCCGTCGTTCCTGCCCGGTCGAGGTGAAGGCGGCCACGGCCGAGCCTGCGTCGCCTCCGGTGACGAGTGCTTCGCCGACGAGAACGAGATCGGCACCGGCACCGGCGTAGGACTCGACATCCTCGGGGCCCGCGACTCCGGACTCAGCGACCAGAGTGCATTCTGCGGGCGCCAGGTCGGCCAGTGGCGCGAAACGGTTCGTGTCGACGCTGAGATCCTTGAGATTTCGCGTGTTGATGCCGATCAGAGGGGCATCAAGTTCGGCCGCGATCGCCAGCTCTTCAGCATTGTGCGTCTCGACGAGGGCGGTCATCCCCAGTTCACGGGCGAGAGCGTGGAACTCGTGGAGTTGGCCGACGTCCAGTGCCGCAACGATGAGGAGGACGAGATCAGCGCCATGAGCGCGGGCTTCATGGAATTGGTATTCCTCGACCATGAAGTCCTTGCGCAGGACGGGGATGTCGACCGCCGCTCGAACGGTGTCGAGGTCCTCAAGGCTGCCGGAGAAGCGTCGTCCTTCGGTGAGCACGCTGATCGCTCGTGCTCCCCCGGCGGCATAGAGTCCGGCCAGGGTCCCCGGATCCGGGATGTGGGCGAGGTCCCCGCGGGAGGGAGAACGCCGTTTCACCTCGGCGATGACACCGAAGTCACCGTCGAGATCGAACGCACGTGCAGGCTGGGCCCCACGCGCGCGCTCAATGACGTCTGCCAGCGGTTCCTGCCTCCGGCGTGCGGCGAGGTCTTCGCGCACACCGGCGACGATGTCGTCGAGAACTGTCATTGCTTCTTCGGCTTGTTTCCCAGACCGACGGCACGCAGGATGAGGCCGGCGATGAGTCCGAGCACGACGACGCCGACACCGACGTAGGTGATGGTCGCGGTGTGGATGGTGAACCCGACGCAGCCGATGGTCACACCGATGAGCATGACGATCACACCGGTCCAGCCGGCCACGGAGTTTCCGTGTCCTGGGTCGGCGATGGCGGCATAGTCAATCGTCGATTTGTCGAGATCGGTTGCGCCGTTACGAGCGACGGATTGCGACATGGTGCTCCTTAGAGATGCAGGCGTGGCACGCGTGAAAACTTGTTGCATCCATTGTGACACGCTTTGACTTGGGTCAAGGCACCGACCCGGTCACGAGGTCATTTCGATCCGTCGTCGGTATCGGACTCCGGGGCTTCCGGGTCGGATTCGGGGTCGTCTCCGCGGGACAGGGCGTCCCATGTCGCTGCGGAGTCGAACTCCTCACCGTCGGCCTCTGCGGTTCTGGCGTAGCGGTTGGAGTTGGTCCAGCCCGCCGAGGCGAAGGCCACATAGACGATGACGACGAGCGCGATCGCCGACGCACACAGTGCGACTATCGGCCAGCTGGTGGCTCCAGGGGCTGAGACCGACTGCAGTGCGGTGATGCCGTAGCCGATGGCGGCGAGCGAGGCGAAGCCGAGGACGACGAATCGTCCGATCTTGCCCACCATGGCTGAAAGCAGTCCGGTGACGGCGATGATCGCGACGCACGCGGTTGCGACCGGCGATGCCTGGGCACTCGCATCCTCTGTGACATCAGCCACACCTGAGGGGCCGAGTGAGTCGCCTGTCACGCCGGCCTGCCACGACGCGAGGCTGATTGCCCACAGCGCCCCGGCGAGGATGAGGACGAGGAGAACGCCGCGTGATTTCGTCATCTCAGCTGCGTTCCCCGGTCGATGCGCCGAGTCTCTCCACGGCACTGGCAGCTGCCGCGGCCCCCAGCACTGCGGCCGCCTTGTTCTGCGATTCCTGGTATTCGGTTTCGGGAACCGAATCGGCGACGAGTCCACCACCGGCGTAGACGCTCATGATCGAGTCACGCAGGACCCCTGTGCGGATGGCGATTGCCAGATCGAGGTCGCCTGTGAACGACATGTATCCGACGACGCCCCCGTAGATTCCACGGCCGATTGTTTCGAGCTCGTCGATGATCTGCAGAGCACGAGGCTTCGGTGCTCCCGAGAGGGTTCCTGCCGGGAACGCTGCACGCAGCACATCCACGGCTCCGTGGCCGGGTGCGAGTTCGCCGCGCACGGTTGAGGAGATGTGCATGATGTGGCTGTAGCGGACGATGTCCATGAACTCACTGACATCGACCGTTCCGGCACGGCAGACCTTTGCGAGGTCGTTGCGGGCGAGGTCGACGAGCATGAGGTGCTCGGCACGTTCCTTCTCGTCGCTGATCAGGTCTCTGGCCAGCGTCGAGTCCTCTTCGGGCGTGGCTCCACGAGGACGCGAACCCGCGATCGGGTGGGTCACGACGTCTCCGGACCGGACCGTGACGAGAGCTTCCGGGGATGAGCCGATGATGCTGGCGGGCTGCCCCTGGTCGTCGTGGAGGTTGAGCAGATACATGAATGGGCTGGGGTTCGAATGGCGCAGCATCCGATAGACGGTCAGAGGGTCGGCTGCGCAGTCGGTGTCGAATCGCTGGCCGAGGACGACTTGGAAGATCTCGCCGTCGACGATCTCACGCTTGGCCTGCTCGACGCTGTCGAGGTAGACCTGCGGGTCGGTGCGGGTCGATATCTCGGGCTTGACGAAGTGCGTGCTCGAGATCTCTGCTGCGCTGGGCCTGCTGATCCTGGTGAGCATCGCATCGATCCGGTCGACACCCGCGTGGTACGCCTCGTCGATGCCGGTGTCGGCACCATTGACGTTGAAGACATTGGCCACGAGTGTGAGGGTCCCCGAGTAGTGGTCATAGACCGCGATGTCGCCCGGAATCATCAGCTGCACGGTCGGCAGATGATGCTCGTTGGTTTGGGCCGGTCCCAGTTTCTCGAACTCACGGACGATGTCCCAACCGAAGTATCCGACAAAGCTGGAGACCATCGGCGGAAGATGCGACTCGGTCGAGTCGACGGCGAGCAGCTCAAGGGTCGCGGTCACCGCATCGAGCACGCTGCCCTCGGTGGGGATCCCCACCGGAGGTGTGCCCTCCCAGCGACAACCTTCGCCGTCGGAGATCAGTGTGGCCACGGGGGCGGAACCGATGAATGAATAGCGCGCCCAGGCTCCGGACACAGCCGATTCGAAGAGGAAGCTGCCGGGGCCGCCGTCGGTGAGCTTGCGGTACAGGCTCAATGGTGTCTCGGAGTCGGCGAGGACCTCCGCGTGGACGGGGACCAGACGGTGGTCGGCGCCGGAGGCGCGGAATTCATCGAGGCTGGGGCGGATCCTCAGCCCGGTGTGCGTCGTCTCCGGTCCGGTCGTGCCGGTGTCGGTCGTGCGTGTGTCAGTTGGCACTGATGGTCCTTCCGGTGAAGCACGTCGGGGTCAGGGTGTGGCAGGCCGGGCCGGTCTGTTCGACCTCCATGAGCAGAGCGTCGGCGTCGCAGTCGAGGCTCAGGGACGCCACCTTCTGGGTGTGCCCCGAGGTCTCTCCTTTGACCCAGTACTCCTGCCGGGACCGCGACCAGTACACGGCGCGGCCGCCGCGCAGGGTTCGTTCGACGGCTTCGGTGTCCATCCAGGCCATCATCAGGACCTCGCGGGTGGTGACCTCCTGGACGATGACGGGAATGAGCCCGTCGGCGTTGACCGTGATCAGTTCGCGCCAGTTCTCCGGGTTCGCGTCACTCGGGCTTCCGGACCCGGGTGTGCTCGCCTCGTGTGTGCTCATCGGACCTCGATCCCTTCCGTCCGGAGTGCGTCCTTGACCTCGGCGATGCTCAGTGTCCCGAAGTGGAAGACGCTCGCTGCCAGCAGCGCGTCTGCCCCGGCGGCCACGGCCGGAGCGAAATGGTCGACTCGTCCGGCCCCACCGGAGGCGATCAGCGGAACGTCGACGGCCGCCCGGGCTGCGGCGATGAGTTCGAGATCGAAGCCGTCACGGGTGCCGTCGGCGTCGATGGAGTTGAGCAGGATCTCACCGACGCCACGATCGGCGGCCTCGGTGATCCAATCGATCGCGCAGCGACCGGTTCCCTCCCGACCACCGCGGGTGGTGACTTCGAAGCCGGAGCGCGTCCGGGTTCCCTGGGTGCGCCTGGCGTCGAGGGACAGGACGAGGACCTGATTGCCGAAGTGACGGGCGATATCGCTGATGAGCTGGGGGTTTGTCACTGCGGAGGTGTTGACGGAGACTTTGTCGGCACCATCGCGCAGGAGCCTGTCGACGTCGGAGACGCTGCGGATGCCGCCACCGACGGTCAGAGGAATGAAGACCTCTTCGGCACAGGCACGGACGATGTCGTGAACGGTCTCCCGATCTCCGCTACTGGCGGTGACATCGAGGAACGTCAGCTCGTCGGCCCCGGATTCGCCGTAGCGTCTGGCCAGTTCGACCGGATCGCCGGCGTCCTTGAGGTCGGCGAAGTTCACGCCCTTGACGACACGTCCTTCGTCGACGTCCAGGCATGGGATGACTCTGATGGCAACCATATGATTCTCCTAGATTCCGTCGTCGACGTTCAGATTCCGAGGGTGCGATACCGTTCCATCCGGCGTGCCAGGCGCCGGTCGGAGGGTTCGCGCATGAGTTCGATGAGTTCGTACTCCAGTGTCGCACCCACCCGGGCCACGAAGTCCAATGGCTCCTGGCTCGCGTCGGGGTCTTCGGAGATGATCCGGTCGACGACTCCTGTGGCCATGAGCATCGGCGCATGCACACCTTGGCTCTGTGCCATCTCCGGTGCACGGTCGGTCGTGCGGTGCACGATCGCCGAGGCTCCTTCCGGAGGCAGTGGTGACAGCCATCCGTTCTCGGCGCTGAGGACTCGGTCCGCGGGAATCAGTGCGAGGGCTCCCCCGCCGGATCCCTCGCCGAGGATGAGGGACACCGAGGGTGCGTCGAGATTGGCGAGGTCGGCGAGGCTGCGAGCGATCTCTCCGGCGATGCCGCCCTCCTCGGCAGATTTCGACAGTGCGGCGCCCGGCGTGTCGATGACGGTCACGAGCGGCAGATCGAGTTCGGCCGCCAACCGCATGCCGCGCCTGGCTTCTCGCAGTGCCGCGGGTCCGAGCGGGGCTCGGGAGTCCTGGCGGAACCGGTCCTGTCCGAGGACGATGCACGGCGCTGAGCCGAATTTCGCCAATGCCAGCAGCAGTCCTGGATCCTTTTCGCCCTGTCCCGTGCCGTTGAGCGGCAGCACCGTGTTGGCCGCTGTCCGCAGCAGATCGCGCACTCCGGGACGATCGCCGTTGCGAGACCGTGTGATCGCCTCCCAGGCGTCGGAGTCCGGGTCGACGCTCACAGGGCGCGTGTCGGGATCGGCCACACGAGGAGGGATCTCTTTGGCGCCCATGAGGACGTCGAGGACTCGGGCCACGGTGGCCTGGATCCGCTCGGGGCCGATCACCGCGTCGATGATGCCGTGCTTGTGCAGGTTCTCACCTGTCTGCACGTTCTCCGGGAACTTCTCCTCATAGATGGCTTCGAAGACACGCGGGCCGAGGAAGCCGATGAGCGAACCCGCCTCGGCGACGGTGACATGGCCCATCGATCCCCAGGAGGCGAAGACGCCGCCGGTGGTGGGATGGCGCAGGTACACGAGGTAGGGCAGGCCCGCGCGGCGGTGGGCCATGACGGCGTTGGTGATCTTGACCATCGACAGGAATGCGATCGTGCCTTCCTGCATTCTGGTCCCGCCGGAGGCGGGCCCGGCCAGCAGCGGCAGCCCTTCGAGGGTCGCGCGTTCGATCGCGTCGACGAGCCGCTGGGCTGCGGCGACACCGATCGAACCGGCGAGGAATCGGAATTCCCCGGCGACGATGGCGACGCGTCGACCCTCGATCGTGCCCTCTCCGGTGATGATGGCTTCGTCGGCGCCGGATTTCTCCCGGGCGGCGGCGAGTTCGGCCGCGTAATCCTCGGAGACTCCCCCGGCGGGCATGATCGGCGTCGTGTCCCAGGACACGAAGGATCCGTCGTCCACGACGATGTCGACGAGTTCATGTGCGTTCAACCGTGCCACGTGCGTATCTCCTGTTTCAGATGTGTCTGACGAACGGTAAAGCGGTGTTGGGTCCAGTGCGCTGGGCCTGCATCTGCCGATGACAGCCGACGGTGGGTGGTGCGGCTGTCGTCGGCCTCCTCAGCTGTCCGCGTCGAGCCAGGACACGATCGCCTCGGCGTCCTCGTTGAGCAGAGGCGGGGCTTCGTGCGTGGTTCTCGTGGTTTCGACCTCGGCCTCGCCGTCGGCGTCGAAGAAGCGCAGCGGTGGTCCGGGCAGGTCGATGTCGCCGAGGACGGGGTGGTCGACCGAGACCTTGAGGCCCTGGCTCAGCGCCTGATCCCAGGAATAGACCTCTTCGAGTGTGCGAACGGTTCCCGACGGGATGCCGGCGTCGCCCAGCTTGGCGAGGAGCTCATCCGGGCCATAGTCTGCGAACTTGCTCTCGATGAGCTCGATGACGGCCGGTCGGTTCGCGACACGGGAAGAGTTGTCGCTCATGCCCTCTGTCGCCGGGTCGATGCCGAAGGCGGCGCAGAACTTCTGCCACAGATTCTCGTTTCCCACGGAGATCTGCACGGCTCCCTCATGGCACTTGAAGAGCCCGTAGGGCGAGAGGGAAGGATGATGATTGCCACCGGGTTCGGGGTTCTGCTTGGCCACGGTGGCGCGCGTGCCCTGGAAGGCGTGGACTCCGACCATTCCGGCGATGAGCGAGGTGCGCACGACCTTGCCCTTGCCTGTGCGCTCACGTTCGAGCAGTGCGGCGAGAACTCCATAGGAACCGTAGATGCCGGCGAGGAGGTCGGCGATGGGCACTCCGACTCGCTGCATGTCTTCGGGTCCGGATCCCGTCAGCGACATGAGTCCGGCCTCGCCCTGGGCGATCTGGTCGTAGCCGGCACGGGAGGACTCGGGTCCGTCGTGGCCGAAGCCGGTGATCGACAGCAGCACCAGGCGGGGGTTGATCTCCATGCACATGGCGGTCGAGAAGCCGAGACGGTCGAGGACGCCGGAGCGGAAGTTCTCGACGAGCACGTCGGCGCGTGAGATGAGCTCCCGCAGCGTCTCCTTGCCGGTGTCCGACTTGAGGTCGAGGGCAATGGACTCCTTGTTGCGGTTGCAGGAGAAGAAGTACGTGGCCTGGGGGTCGTCCTCGGGACCGACGAACGGAGGGCCCCAGGACCGGGAGTCATCCCCCTTGCCCGGGTTCTCGACCTTGATCACTCGGGCGCCGAGGTCACCGAACATCATTCCCGCATGTGGGCCGGCCAATGCGCGGGAGAGGTCGATGACCGTGTATCCGGTCAGTGGGCCTTCGACCCCGGTGAGTGTGTCGTTCGACATTCCTATTCCTCCTTGAAGTGGGTCCATCCAGCGATGAGCATACGCAATCGCTGACATTCCTCGTGGGCTCGGGGCCCATCTGCGTGCTGGATCGCCATCACGGCGTATGTGGTTCCGTCGGTGAGATCGAGGGTGGGCCAGGGATCGTCGCCCTCGGGTGAGAAGGCGACGCCGAGGATCTGGCTCCACGCGAAGGTCCGCGTCCTGACCATGTTCTTCACGACCAGGCCCGATTCGCTCGGTTTGGCCTGGATGTCGGCCACGCGCAGCAGGGCCGCGGCGAAGATGACGCCCAGCACATTCATCCAGACCGTGTCGAGCGGGGTCCATGGCTCCCAATCCACGACGAGGAGTGCGATCGACAGCACGGCGAAGCCGATGAACAGTGCCACAGCGCCGACGATGCTGATGACACGCACCTGGCGGGGCCTGAAGACGCGGAATTCAGATTCGGCAGGCGCCAATGTTCGTCACCAGAATCGCACGGGCACCGACCGCGTAGAGACGGTCCATGACATTGTTGACCTCTTTGGACTCGACCATGACTCGTGCCGCCACCCAGCCTGTCTCCTGCAGCGGAGAGATCGTGGGTGATTCGAGTCCCGGGGTCAGCCCGAGGGCCTCAGGCAGAAGGCGCTCTTCGATGTTGTAGTCGACGAGGACGTACTGACGGGCCACCATCACGGATTCGAGCCGACGGCGCAGCACCCCGATCGTCTCGGCCGCTCCCTCGCGCTGAATGAGGACGGCCTCTGACTCCAGCAGGGGGTCGCCGAATGTCTCGAGTCCTGCCGCACGCAGGGTGCTGCCGGTCTCGACCACATCGGCGATGGCGTCGGCGACGCCGAGCTGGATGGAGACTTCGATCGCTCCGTCGAGCTGGACGGTCTTCGCGTCGATTCCCCTGGCCTGCAGGTCGGCGTCGACGAGGTTCGGGAAGCTGGTGGCGATGCGTGCGCCCTCCAGCTGGGTCGGCGAGGAATAGGAGCCGGTGACGCCTGCGTAGAAGAAACGGGAAGCGCCGAACCCGAGACCGATGACCTCCTGGGCCTCGGCCTTCGACTCCAGCAGCAGATCGCGACCGGTGATGCCGGCGTCGAGGATCCCCGAGCCCACGTAGACGGCGATGTCGCGTGGACGCAGGTAGAAGAATTCGACGCCGTTGACTTCGTCCTGATGGACCAGGGTCTTGCTTCCTCGACGGGTGGAGTATCCGGCCTCGCTGAGCATCTCGGAGGCGGCTTCGGACAGTGCGCCCTTGTTCGGCACGGCTACACGCAGCATGATGTCCTTTTGTGTGTCATCGTCAACGGTTTGTTTGGGGTTCGGACTGCAGTGCTCGTGCAGTCTCTACAGGTACGAGTTGACGTCGTCGAGGCTGAGATCCTTGGCGACCATGAGCACCTGCAGATGGTAGAGCAGCTGCGAGATCTCCTCGGCGAGCTCGTCCTTGGTCTCGTATTCGGCCGCCATCCAGACCTCTGCGGCTTCTTCGACGACCTTCTTCCCGATCGCATGGACTCCGGCGTCGAGTTCGGCCACGGTCTTCGAGCCTTCGGGGCGATCGAGGGATTTCTGCAGGAGTTCGGAGTAGAGCGAGTCAAAGGTCTTCACGAATCCAGCCTAATACATCGTCGACACCACGCTCACATGGGGTCTCGGCCACCGGGACGGTTTCAGTCGTCGAGGCAGCCTCAGTTCTCAGTGCTGCGGTTGATGTCCGTGGCACCCCGATGCGGCGCGGAGATCGTCTGGCGTGATCGTTTCGACCAGTCGATGAAGCCGAGAACGACCATGACGAGGAAGACGAGGTACACGGCCCCGGAGAACACGAGCCCACCGGCGACTGCCAGGGGGATGCCGACGAGGTCGACGGCCAGCCACACGAACCAGAATTCGACGATCGCTCGTCCCTGGGCATACATTGCGACGACCGAGCCGACGAAGATATAGGCGTCGGGATAGGGGTTCCACGACCACCCTCCCGACGCCAGGACATAGCCGAAGACCCCGGTGCCCAGCAGCAGGGCGGAGATCAGGAGCAGGCGCTCCTTCCAGGTCGCCCAGCGGACGAGGACCTCACCGGAGGCCTCCCGGGACTTCTTCCACTGTGTCCAACCCCAGACTGCGGCGACGATGATGACGACCTGGCGAGAAGCATTTCCGCCCAATCCCGCGGAGATGCTCGCGGCGAAGAGCAGGATGGAACCCAGGATCTGGACCGGCCAGGACAGGATGTTCCGGCGCAGTGCCAGGACCACGGTGGCCAGAGCGCAGATGTTGCCGAACAGGTCGGAGTACGGCACCGGTTTGCCCAGCAGTTCGAACGCCGGGGTGTTCAGCCAGTAGAGCAGTTCCATATCGGCCTTCTTCAGTGCACGTGGGATGCTGCGAGTTCACGCAGCCCTGAGATCGCGGCGGCAGCGTCCTCGGGACCGTAGACGGCGGAGCCGGCCACGAGGACGTCGGCACCGGCGTCGACGACGCGTTCGACCGTCGATGTCGAGACTCCCCCGTCGACCTGCAGCTTGATCTCAAGTCCGGCGGCCGAGATCGCCTCACGGGTCCGCCGGATCTTCGGCAGGCACACGTCGAGGAACTTCTGTCCGCCGAATCCGGGTTCGACGGTCATGATCAGGATCTGGTCGAACTCGCCGAGGAGGTCGATGAAGGGTTCGATCGGAGTGGCCGGCTTGAGCGCGAGGCTGGCTTTGGCCCCCAGCTTCCGGATCTCCCGGGCCAGTCGCACGGGTGCTGCGGCCGCCTCGGCGTGGAAGGTCACCGAGGCGCAGCCGAGTTCGGCGTAGATCGGGGCGTGCCGGTCCGCCTCGGCGATCATCAGATGGGCGTCGAGCGGGATCGGGCTGATCGCCTGGATCCGTTCGACTACGGGAGGCCCGAATGTCAGGTTCGGGACGAAATGGTTGTCCATCACGTCGATGTGCGCCATGTCGGCAGTGCTGATTTTCTCCAGTTCACCACGCAGGTCCGAGAAATCGGAGCTGAGGATGCTGGGGTTGATCTCGATCGCCATTTCAGTTCGCCTTCCGCATCAGAGCCACAAACATTCCATCGGTGCCGTGGACATGGGGCCACAGCTGAGCGTACCGTCCCGCTCCCCGGCTCACCGAGGTGAACCCTTCGGCGTCGGTGCCGGTGACCTCGGCCAGGACAGACGGGGCGTCGAGGATCTCGACGTCGGTTCCGCGCAGGACGTCGTCGACGACGAGCACGGTCTCCGCGTAATGGGGAGAGCAGGTGGAGTAGGCCACGACTCCCCCCGGAGCGCATGCCTCCAATGCCGCACGCAGGAGTTCTCGCTGCAGTCCGGCCAGGGCGTTGATGTCCTCGGGGCGACGACGGTAGCGGGCTTCGGGACGACGACGCAGGGCGCCGAGGCCCGAGCAGGGAACGTCGACGAGGACCTTCGCGTAGGGGCCGGTGGCAGCGCGGGCGTCCTGGATGCGGGTGGTGACGTTGTCGAGTGCCTGGGTGGAGGATCTGACGAGTTCGACCCTGTGTTCGCTCGAGTCGAAGGCGTCGAGCGTGGTTCCCTCCTGTTTCGCGATCGCTGCCAGAACTGCGGCCTTGCCGCCGGGGCCGGCGCAGAGGTCTGCCCAGGTTCCTGCCGGTGCGTCAACCTTCGCCAGTGCCAGCGCGACCAGGGCGGAGCCTTCGTCCTGCACCCGGGCCCGGCCGGTAGCGACGGCGTCGACGTTCTTGGGCACGGCGGTCTCAAGGGTGACGCCGATGGGTGAGAACTCGGTCGGCTGCCCGGGCAGCTCACTGCGGTCGATGAGTCCGGGCAGGGCCGAGACACTGACCTTCGCGGCCGCGTTGTCGGCTTCGAGGAGTGCCTGCAGTTCAGAGGCCTGGCGTCCGTGGCCCTTGAGAGCCTGTGTCATGGCCCTCACGATCCATTCGGGATGGGAGTACTCGATGGCCTGTTCGCCCACTGCGGTGGCACCGGCCGTGACGCGGCGCAGCCATTCGGCCCGGGCGATCTCGGAGATCCGGCGCAGGACGGCGTTGACGAATCCGGCGGTCTTCGGCGCATAGGACTTGATCACGGCGACGGTCTCGGACAGTGCCGCGTGGTCGGGCACGCGCATGGACAGGAGCTGATGGGCACCGAGGCGCATGCCTGCCAGCGGTTCGGGGTCGATGGTGTCGATGGGCCGGTTCGCCGCCGTGGCGATGATCGCATCGTAGAACTCCTGCTGGCGCAGGGCACCGTAGGTGAGTTCCGTCGTGAATGCCGCGTCCTGGGGTTCCATGTGCGTGCGGGCCAGCTTGGCGGGCAGGAGCAGGTTCGCGTAGGAGTCCTTCGTCTCAACGTCGACGAGGACCTCCCAGGCGATGCGCCTCGGCAGGTTCTTCGCCTGTCTGGGCTGAAGCTGATCTGCTGCCTGTCGGCGTGGTGCCGAGTTCCTGCGTGCTCCGGGCGGGTTCCCGGTCGGCCGTTTCCGCGGCCTGCGCTCATCTGCTGGCATCTGTTTCATGCTCCTTGCTCGGGGTCTGCCGTCGGCTCGGCGCCGGTGTCGGTGAGGTCGAATCGGATGTCGCCACGGCCGCGCAGGAAGTCCACGGCAGCCATTCGTGCTTTGCCGAAGGGTTGGATCTCTGCCACACGGACCCAGCCGTCGCTGCAGCCGAGAACGGCGGCCTTCTGCCACGAGGTCAGCAGTCCGATCTCGGGAGGTGTGGTGACGTCGGGGGCGGGTGCGAGTCCGAACAGTTTGGTCCGCTTCCCGTCGACGTAGGCCCAGGGCCCAGGGCTGGGGCTGACTCCGCGGGAGCGGTCGATGATCGCCTGTGCGGGTTCGGCGAAGTCGAGGTGTGCGTCGGCGATGTCGATCTTGTCCGCGTGGGTGGCCTCCCCGGACTGTGGGGTCAGGACGGCGGTTCCGTCCTCGAGGTCGTCGAAGGCCGCGACCAGTTCGGCCGCGCCTCGGTGAGCGTAGTCGTCGAGTGCGGTGGCGACGTCGGGATGGTCCAGCGGCAGTTCGAGGCGGCGCAGGACGGGGCCGGAGTCCATGCCCTCGTCGATCTTGAACACGCTGACACCGCTGTGGCTCTGACCTGCGATGAGGGCGCGCTGGACCGGAGCGGCTCCGCGATGGGCGGGCAGGAGGGAGAAGTGGAGGTTGAACCATCCGAGTTCGGCTGTGGACAGGGCTGCCGGGCCTGCAATGGCGCCGTAGGCAACGACGGCCACGGCGTCGACCTCAAGGGCTCGGAGTTCGGCGATGACTTCGCCGCGGAGTCGGCTCGCCTCGATGACGTCGAGTCCCAGCTTCAGGGCCCGAGCCTTGACCGGTGAGGGCGTGAGAACGCGTTTGCGACCGACAGGGGCATCGGGTCGGGTGAGGACTGCACGGATGCGGTGCCTGGATTCGACGAAGGCCTCGAGGGCTGGCACTGCGGCATCCGGAGTTCCGGCGAAGACGATATCCACTTGAGGAATTCTACTTGTTCATGTCGCCCGCACAGCGACCGGGCATCGTGGAACTCACAAGGACCGAGGATCATCGATGCGGATGCGGACCTGGGGCAGCTTCTTCGCGGACCGCGAGGCTGTCAGACTCGCCAACTGTTCGCCCACCGCATCCCCTGCCGCGATCGGGTATGCCGCGACGGCTTTCTGGTCGTCCCCCTGGGAGTCGCGGATGAGTTCGGTGAGTTCGGGCACGGCGGTGAGCACAGCATCGATGTCGAAGCCCGCGCCGGTGAGCTCGACGATGCGACGGTAGGGAGGGAATCCGAGTTCGGCCCGATCCTCGAGCGCTCTGGACATGGTCGTGACCGGGTCGAAGGTGGTCACTGTATTCCGGATCGTCTCATCGGTGTCGCCGAGGTAGACGACGCCTCCGGCGGTGCGTGATCTCACGAGGGCTGCCGCGCGCAGTCTGCGACTGACGCCCTCATCGGTCGAACGCATCCAGGGCCCCGGCCACAGGGAGTCGAGCAGGATCGCGCAGGCGTAACCACCGAGGGCATAGGGTTCCGCTCCCGTGGTCGCGACGACGAGGCGGGGTGCATCGTCGATCGCGACGGGAATGTCATCTCCGCCGGATTCGAGGATCTCGACCCCCGGCAGGGCCTTGCGCAGCTCCTCGACGGTGCGGCCTCTGCCGCGCACGATCGAGCGCACCTGGTTCGAGCGGCAGCGTCCGCAGGAGAACTCTGCGGAGTGATATCCGCAGGCCCGGCAGGCGAAGGGCCCGACCTCCGACTGGGTGGTCAGTGTGGCCTCGCAGCGGGGGCAGCGGGCGACCTCCTGGCATCTCGCGCAGGCGAACACTGGATAGTATCCGGCGCGAGGCACCTGGACCAGGACGGGTCCGACGGCATTCGTGTCCTTGCGCCCCGGACGCAGGGCCCCGCGCATGAGTTGCCAGGCGCGCGAGGGGATGCGCTGCCAGGCGAAGGGATCGCGTTCCTCGTCTGGGACGAAGACGCGGGGAGCACCCTCACGACGGTCCGGGCCGGTCGGGCTGCCCTCGCGCAGCCACCCGATCTCGACGAGGCGCTGGATCTCTGCGCTGCGATCGGTCGAGACCAACAGCAGCCCGGTGGTGTCAATGGTCGAGCGCAGCAGACACACTTCCCGTGCATGAGGGTAGGGAGCGTGCTGGTCGAGATAGTTCGAGTTCGAATCGTCGCAGCAGATGATGAGCCCCAGGTCTGCGACAGGGGCGAAGGCGGCAGCTCTGGTGCCGATCGTCACGCGTGTGTGCCCGAGCAGGCCGCTCAGCCACGCAGTCCATCGCTGTTCGGGAGACTGATCGGCGCTGAGCTGCGAATACGCGGGCATATCCGCGCTCGCCTCGAGCGCTGCCGCCAGGACGGCGAGTTCGCGGTGATCGGGCACCAGCCACAGCACCGACTCCCCTGCGGCCAGTGTGGCCCGGGCTGCGGCAAGACCGGCGGTGATCCAGCTCAGCCCCGGCGTGGATCCGGGCACGCAGGTCAGAGCAATCCTTGGGTGTTCGGAGGCCGGAAACGAGCCAGTGGTTGCGGAGGGGGATTCACTGACGATCCATTCACCGAGGCGGGCGATCGTATCCGCCGCGGTGCCGGATGCGGTGTCGGCCGCGGTGTCGGCCGCGGTGTCGGCCGAGGCGGCAGCTGAATTCTTGGCAGCCTTCTCAGCGTTCTCTGCCTGCGGAGCCTTCTCTGCCTTGAGCACGGCTTTTTCGGCGCGTGCGTGGCGGGGTGGGATCGCCAGACGGAGGACGTCGGACAGGGTCCCGGCGTAGCGGCGAGCCGTGGCAGCGCTGAGCTCCAGCAGTTCGGGAGTGAGCACGACGACCGGGCTGGTGATGCGCTCGATCGTGGCCAGCGGGCCGATGTGCGCGGAGGAGTCAACCCTGTCCAGGAGGAACCCGTCACGCAGTTTGCCGGCGAACTTGACTCTGACACGCACACCCGGTCGGGCTGTGACCGCGAACTTCTCCGGCACCGCGTAGTCGAAGGTACGGGCCAGATGCGGAACCGGATGATCGATGAGCACGTGGGCCACGGGGGCTTCCGCTGCCAGCGGCACCTGCCCGATGGCTGCGGTGCCGGTGTCGATCGGAAGAGGTTCGTCCATCAAGCCGAGGAGACTGCGCGCAGCAGATCGTCGGCGCGGTCCGTGACCTCCCATGTGAAATCGGCGAGCTCACGACCGAAGTGGCCGTACGTCGATGTCTGCGAGTAGATCGGGCGCAGGAGGTCGAGTTCGGCGATGATCATGGCAGGTCGCAGGTCGAAGACCTCGCGAATGGCCCGCGAGATCGCGTGTGGGTCGACCTTCTCGGTGCCGAAGGTTTCGACGTAGAGGCCCATCGGATCGACACGGCCGATCGCATAGGAGACCTGTACCTCGGCGCGGTCGGCCAGTCCGGCGGCCACCACGTTCTTCGCCACCCAGCGCATGGCATAGGCGGCGGAACGGTCGACCTTCGAGGGGTCCTTGCCGGAGAAGGCGCCGCCGCCGTGACGAGAGTATCCGCCATAGGTGTCGACGATGATCTTGCGACCTGTCAGTCCGGCGTCGCCCATCGGCCCACCGGTGACGAAGGGGCCGGCCGGGTTGATGTGGATGTTGGTATGAGAGTCATCGAGGCCGGAGCCTGCGATGATCGGGTCGACGACGAAGTCCTTGATTTCGGCGTGCAGCTGGTTCTGGTCGACGTGACCGGCGTGCTGGGTCGAGACCACGATGTTCTCGATCGATACGGCTTCGTTGCCGTCGTAGCCGAGTGTCAGCTGGGTCTTGCCGTCGGGACGCAGATAGTCCAAGGCTCCGGTCTTGCGCACCTCGGACAGTTTCTCCGCCATCCGTGAGGCCAGGTGGATCGGAACCGGCATGAGGACGTCGGTGGCGTTGTCCGCATAGCCGAACATCAGGCCCTGGTCACCGGCGCCCAGGCTCGAACCGTGGTCGGATTCCACGGCTTCGCGGAAGTCGAGCGGGTTCGTCACACCGGAATGGATGTCGGTGGACTGGCTGCCGATGGACACCGACACTCCGCAGGAATGACCGTCGAATCCGGTGTCGGATGAGTCATAGCCGATTCCGGTGATGAGCCTGCGGACGATGCCTGCCACATCGGCGTAGGCAGCGGTGTTGACCTCACCGGCGACGTGGACGAGACCGGTGGTCACCATCGTCTCGACGGCGACCTTGGCGTTCGGGTCCTGACTCAGCAGATCGTCGAGGACGGCGTCGCTGATCTGGTCGCAGATCTTGTCGGGATGGCCCTCGGTGACGGATTCGGACGAGAAGAAACGCAGATTTGATTGACTCACGCCGACGATTCTACGCATTCCATACGATCGGCGAGAGCCTCGATGACCTTTTCCGAGACATCGTCTTTGCTGCCGTGGAATTCCGTGCTGGCGACAACGTCGTCACCGTCGGCGCTGAGAATCTGGACGGCATTGTCGTCATGGCCGAAGGCCCTGTCATCGGAGACGTCGTTGAAGACCAGGAGGTCGACGCCCTTGCGTCGGAACTTCGCCTTCGCGTAGTCGAGGGCACTGTGATGAGAATCTCCGGTTTCGGCGGCGAATCCGATGATGACCTGCCCGTTGCGACGAGTATCAACGAGACCGGCGAGCACATCGGGGTTCTGTATCAGACTCAGAGTCATCCCCTCGTCTCCCGTCTTCTTCATCTTCGAGTCGGTGCGATCCGCTGGACGGTAGTCGGCGACGGCAGCGGCCATGATGATGGCATCGGCGTCGGTCTGAGCGGCCCGCAGCGCTGTCTGCAGTTCAAGCGTCGTCTCGATCTCGGTGATGCCCACGCCTTCGGGCAGATCGGTCAGGAGCCCGGAATCGATGTTGGCGGCGACGAGGTGGACCTGAGCTCCCGCCGCAGCAGCTGCGCGTGCGAGTGCGATGCCCTGTTTGCCCGAGGACCTGTTGCCGAGGAAGCGCACGGGGTCGAGCGGCTCCCTGGTCCCACCGGCGCTGATGACGATGCGCATGCCGCTCAGGGCCGGACCCGCGTTGGAATCGCTCGCGCCCGATTGCCCCGCAGCGGCCAGGGCGAAGTCGACGATGGTTTCGGGTTCGGGCAGGCGACCGGGACCGGAGTCCGGACCGGTGAGACGTCCCACAGCGGGCTCAAGGACATGGATGCCGCGGCGCCTGAGGGTGGCGATGTTGTCGACCGTGGCCGGGTTCTGCCACATCTCGGTGTGCATGGCAGGGGCCACGACCACCTCGGCGGTCGTGGTCAGGACCGTGGCGGTGAGCAGATCATCGGCGATGCCCGCGGCCAGCTTGGCCAGTACATTGGCCGTGGCCGGGGCGATGACGACGAGCTCGGCCTCCTGTCCGATGCGGACATGATTGACCGTATCGACCTCGTCGAAGACATCGGTGGTCACCGTCTGCGAGGACAGTGCCTCGAAGGTGGCGGCACCGACGAAGTTCAGCGCACTGGCGGTGGGCACCACCTTGACGCTGTGCCCGAGTTCCCGGAGTCGCCGAATGACATGGCACGCCTTGTAGGCTGCGATTCCACCGGCGACGCCGAGTACGGTTCTCACTGGTCGCTGAAGTCCAGTGCGCCGTCGTTGCTGACGGCGGGCTGTGCAGGCTCTTGGCTGAGCGCACCGAAGTCGGCTTCGGTGACTTCACGGGCCACGATCTTGCCCTCATTGATCTCGCGGAGCGCGATCGACAGGGGCTTCTCGTGGGTTCCCGGGGTCACGAGCGGACCGACGTTCTCGAGCAGGCCCTCTTGGAGCTGGGCATAGTAGGAGTTGATCTGGCGGGCTCTCTGGGCCGCAATCGAGACCAGCTCGTACTTCGAGCTGGTCACGGCCAGCAGATCATCAATCGGAGGATTGGTGATGCCTTCAGGCTGTGCAGACAATGAATGTCCAATCTAATCGGTAGTGGATATACCCATCAATGATATGAGTTCTTCGGCCGCAGTGCGAACGTGGTCATTGACGATGGTGACATCGAACTCGGTTTCGGCCTGCAATTCCTGCTTGGCCGTGGTCAGCCGACGCTCCTGTTCGACCGCCGATTCGGTTCCGCGACCGGTGAGTCTCGAGACGAGTTCCTCCCAGCTGGGTGGAGACAGGAAGACGAACAGCGCGTCGGGCATCTTGTCCTTGACCTGGCGTGCTCCCTGCAGATCGATCTCGAGCAGGGAGGGTATCCCCTGGGCCAGCTTCTCCTGCACCTGGGCCGACGGTGTGCCGTAGCGGTGGCGACCGTGCACAACTGCGTACTCGAGGAGCTCACCGGCAGCGATGAGCGAATCGAACTCGTCATCGCTGATGAAGTGATAATGAACACCATCGGTTTCGCCGGGTCGCCGCGGCCGCGTAGTCGCGGAGACGGAGAACCAGACTTCGGGATGATGATCTCTGATGTACGCGCTGATGGTGCCTTTTCCGACCGCGGTGGGTCCCGCGAGGACGGTGAGTCGATTATTCACAGATCTATTGTTCACACATTCAGGAGTATTTCTCCAACAGGGCATTCTTCTGGTGTACGCCCAGCCCCTTGATTCGCCGTGACGACGCGATGCCGACATCATCCATGGCCGCCTCCGCGCGTCGGTCGCCGACTCCGGGCAACGATCTCAGCAGATCGACGACGCGCATCTTTGCGAGTGCTTCGTCTGCGCCGGCCTTCTTCAGCACGGCGGCGAGATCGGTCTGACCATTCTTCAGCGCGGTTTTGACCTCGGCTCGCGCCTGACGGGCCTTGAAGGCCTTGTCAAGAGCGGCAGAACGCTGTTGCGGGGTCAAAGGTTCGAGTGCCACATTATCTCCTCTGTCACCATGAACGAGCAGGTAGGGAAGTTGCTTCAGTCTAAAACAAAAACCCTCGTGAGAGGCATAAAGCGAGAAAGAAAACTCAAATGTCTGCAGAACTCGTCATTCCGAGTCCACGCCGTCCCGCCTCAGTCAGCGTCGCGGACCGGTGTCGAGGCCCCAGCCGCCGCATCCGTGCAGGCACGTCAGTCCGACAGTCTGCACGGATGCGCCCGAAGTGGGATTCGGCCCACCGTGTCCGGGTCTCAGCCCACCTGGGTCAGGGACTCGCTGAGCGACTTCGCCGCTGCGCGCACACCGTCGGGTCCGGCACTGAGCACGGCGCGCGAGGTGGTGGCCAGGATCTGATTGGCGGCAATGGCCTCGGGTCCGAAGACGTCGACGAGTTCAGTGATCCCAGCTCCCTGTGCGCCGACTCCCGGAGCCAGGATGGGCCCATTGCACGCGGTGGGGTCGACTCCGAGCTCGCGTGCTGCGGATCCGATCGTCGCGCCGACGACCAAGCCGAAACGACCGGGACCGGGACCGG
>NZ_JAKDJU010000128.1 GCF_030453725.1 Brevibacterium picturae | reverse complement strand
ACCAGGCCCTGCTGGGGGTTCTGGCGGGTGGGCAGGAGGTCCGGGCGCACCGAAATCGCCGCTCCACGGTTCAGGATGCGGCGCTTCGGGGCGCGGCTGCCCGGTTGATCCGCCCAGCGGATTCCACTGCTTGGGCGCCGAGGCGGCTTCGGCCTCGGCGATGTCCTCTGATTTCGCTTTTCGCGGTGTCTGATCAACGTCGGCGGAGTCGTCGTTCTCCGCTGCGGCGAGCTGGCGCAGCTCTTCGAGACTGAGAACCTCGGTGGCCTCTGCCCCGTCGGAGGACACCATCGACCGGAGTCTGTCCAGTTCGTCCGGACTGAGTGCTTGGGTCGAACCGTCCGCGGCCGGAGACTTGTCCTGGCCGATGAACAGCTGCGTCGTGATTGAATCCGGAGACTCCTCGGCCGGTCTCCGGCGCCCAGGGCGCGGAGGATGATTCGGCACAGGTGGAATGCTCATGGTTTCATTTTCTCACAGTCGCTCCCGCGGTGTTCTCAAGGTTCGTGAGATGATGACCTCATGTTCAGTGGTGGAACCCGGGCAGGGACCAGCCTGACGGTCGCCGTCCTGGCCTTGACGATGTCGTCATGCGCAACGCCGTCCGACAGCGAAGGCGATGACGCGGCGCCTGAGTCCGCGATGGTCGCTGCCCCCTCGCAGCAGAACGACATCGGTGATTTCGCCGCCCCCGCGCAGATGCCTCCGCCCGAAGCAGAGACGACGGAGGCAGCGGGCCCTGCCCACTCTGTTCCGGTCCCCGGGCTCGGCCCGGAGACATCCGCCCAGATTCCCGCCGAGACATCTCAGGTCCTCGTCGCCAGCGGGCCGGAGACGACGTCCGATTCCGGACAGCTGAGTTTCTTCGCTTTCGCCGACGATGAGTGGAAGGAGCTCAAAACGTTCGACATCCACAATGGGAAGAAGGGCTGGCTGGCCGATCGCCGGGAAGGCGACAAGACATCGCCGATCGGGGTCTTCACCCTCAGCGATGCGGGCGGGTACGAACAGGATCCGGGGACGAAACTCTCCTACACCCAGGATGAGCGGCTTCCGTCATCGGCGACAGCGGCCTATGGTTCCGAATACGAAAGGGTCTTCGACTACATCATCGCGATCGACTACAACCGGGTCCCAGGCACTGCACCCACCGACGGGACTCGCCCGCTGGGGTGGGACAAAGGCGGTGGAATCTGGCTGCATGTCGATCATGATTCCGGAACGAACGGCTGTGTGACCCTCAAGGAAGAGGATCTCCTGTGGATTCTTGAGACCATCGACCCTGATGCCCACCCGCGCATCGCCATGGGACCCGAGTCCCAGCTGCAGAAGTAGAGGCACGACAATGCGAACGCTCATCATCTCCCTCGTGCAGTCGATCAACGGATCGTATGCCCAGGACGGCTGGTCGACAGGCGTGTCGACGAAGGCCGACTTCGACTACTTTGTATCCCTGCGCAGGCAAGCAGGTGCCATCATCATCGATCGTAGGACGGCGCTCAACCCCGCATTGCCGGTCATCAACGCACCTGGCAAGGCCCTCGAACACACACCCGTGCATGTTCTCACCGAATCGGATCCGATCGAACTGTCCCAGCAGCTCGCCGAGGCGGGTCTCGACTACCGAGCCCAGCAGTTCACTTCCGAGGCTGCCGCCGACGTGCTCGACACCGTCGAGTCCACGAGCGACACCCTGGTCTGCGAGTCCGGCCCCAATCTGGCCTACCGCCTCCTTGACGCCGTCCCGGGTGCCGAACTGCACCTGAGCCTCAGTCCGTTCTACAGCCGCACCACCGGCAGCCATTTCTCCCAGCTCGAGGCCACCCTCGACCTGCGGCTCATCGATGTGCGAACCGTTGATGACCAGGTCTTCGTCCGCTACGTCAGGGCCTGATCTCGGCCTGACCGACCCCAGCCGCAGTCCGCTCCGCTGGCCGTTCCGCTGACCCCAGCCGCAGTCCGCTCCGCTGGCCCCGTCCCGACCCCCGGTCCGTTCGCCGGCATGGCCGACATGTGTCCTAGACACTCAGCTGTGTGCTGATCTCGTGGTCCTCGGGTCGAGACAGAACTGCGATGACCGCATCGGCGACTTCGGAGAGACTGACCGTCTCCACTCCCCCGCGAAGATCGTTGCGATCATCTCCGCCGATGGGTGCCATGACCTTGAGTTCGCGGTGACTCACGGACTTCGTCTCGGCGGCGGCGACCCTGATGAGCATCTCCTGTGCGGCGCCGAAGACACTGATCGCCCCTGACCCGACGCATGCTTCGACGCTGGCCACGCCGTTGAGAGCCAAGTGTCGGATACAGGCCCCGCCTCCCTCCTCGGCGAGCGCTTCCGCCACGGTACAGGCGGCGAAATGACCACGAAGGTAGGAGGAGTAGTCCTGATCGAAGGCGGCGATCCCACGATCGATCAACGGCGCGTCCACGTACCACCCGCCGACGGATGCGATGACCGCATCGACCGGCGGTCGGCCCGTGCGGGCCAGCTCCTCGTTGACGGCCCACGGGCGATCCACCCATTCGGGCACGACGACGGGCTCGTAGGCGGTCTCGTCGTTCGGCTGCGAGCGGACGACGCCGGTGATGCGATGTTCGGCGCAAAGATGGTGGGCCAGACCCGTGCCGACATGGCCGGAGGCTCCGAAGATGAGGATGTGCATGCCCCGAGTGTATTCGGCCACGATAGGGTGCTGTCACGACCGCCTCCCCCTGCCGAAGGACCTCATGGCTGACCAGCATGAACTCACACGGCTCGAGCGGTTCCTCGACCGATTCGCCAATCGGCAACTGGCTTCGGTGCCCGCCGGGGTGCGGGAGTTCCTCGTCTTCGGGATCAAACAGGCCTGGGCCTGCCTGTTCGGGGCTCTCATGCTGCTGGCGATCATCGTCACAGCCTGGTGGTACCCGGACGACGCGAGCCTGGCCCGCAATGACCTCCTCGTGATCCTGGCCGTCCTGATCCAGACGGCCATGCTCGTGCTGCGCCTGGAGACGGGACGGGAGCTCTGGGTCATCGTGATGTTTCACATCGTGGGCACCGGAATGGAGATCTTCAAGACCTCGGTGGGCTCGTGGAACTATGCGGCCGGCGGTGTCCTCCACATCGCTGCCGTCCCCCTATTCACAGGGTTCATGTACGCCGCTGTCGGCTCCTACATCGTGCGCGTCTATCGTCTCTTCGACCTGCGGTTCAGCCATTACCCGCCGAGGTGGATCACCGCAGTCATCGCCGCAGCCATCTACCTCAATTTCTTCACCCACCACTATGTGATCGATGTGCGCCTGTTCCTCGTTCTGGCCGTCGTGGTGGCCTTCTTCCGATGTCGAATGCACTTCCATGTGCACAGACTCACTCTGCGCATGCCGGTCCTCCTGGCGTTCGTGCTGGTGGCCTTCTTCATCTGGATCGCTGAGAACATCGGCACCGCCACCGGAGCGTGGCTCTACCCGTCCCAGGTCGAGGGCTGGCACATGGTGCCGATGACCAAGCTCGTGGCGTGGTTCCTGCTGATGATGATCTCCGTGGTCCTCGTCACCTTCGTCTACCGGCCCAAACCCCCTGATGACAACGGGTCACCTGATAATCTGAGCTTAAACTGACGACACTGTCGAAGGAGACTCATGGCAGACGCGGATTCAGAGGATTCCGGCGCGCTGGCAGCGGCGGTCCGACCGCCGTCGGCTTCGCATCGCTTCGTGAGCAAAAAGGTCCTCATCCGCATCGTCGCGGCAGTCCTCGTCCTCCTCCTCATCCTCTCCCTGCTCGGAATCTTCCTCGTCCGCCGGTCCTTCCCCACCACGGACGGCGATATCTCTCTGCCGGGTCTCGATGCGGAGGTCAGCGTCACCCGCGACGACGCGGGAATCCCGACCATTGAGGCAAGCACCTCCCACGACCTCTTCATGGCTCAGGGCTTCGTCCACGCACAGGACCGATTCTGGGAGATGGACTTCCGCAGGCATGTCACCGCGGGACGACTCTCGGAGCTCTTCGGGGAGTCTCAGTTCGGCACCGATTCGTTCATTCGCACACTGGGGTGGAGGAAGGTCGCCGAGGCGGAGGTCGCGGCACTCGACGACAAGACACGCGCGTATTACGAGGCCTATGCCGAGGGGGTGAACTCCTACCTCAAGGACAAGTCCCCCACCGAGGTGTCGCTCGAATATGGGATCGTCGGCCTCCAGTCCGGCGGAGTCGAGATCGAGGAGTGGACTCCTGTCGACAGTGTGTCCTGGCTCAAGGCCATGGCCTGGGACCTGCGCTCGAACGTCGAAGACGAGATCGACCGGGCGATCAGCACGACCACGCTTGACGACAAGCAGATGGCCGAGGCCTTTCCCGACTATCCGTACGACACCCGCCCGACGATCATCGGCGGCGATGCCGGCGCCGAAGCCAGCACGGCTGAGCGCAAAGGCGGTGACGGCGGCAACGATGGCGACAGCGACGACCCCAGCGGCGAACTTGCGTCCGACGATGACGAAGCACAGGCCGGCGGCGAGGTGACTGCCGCGAATGCGCGGGAGCCAGGAGACGATGAGACGACGAAGACTCCCGGCAGCCTCGGCGAGCTCAAGAAGCATCTGAAATCACTGCCGACGCTCCTGGGAATGAACAGTCACGACATCGGCTCGAACTCGTGGGTGGTCTCCGGTGAGCACACTGCTACGGGAGCCCCTCTGCTGGCCAATGATCCGCACCTGGCCCCTGCCATGCCCTCGGTGTGGCATCAGATCGGCCTGCGCTGCACCGAGATCACGGCCGAATGCCCCTTCGATGTGTCCGGGTTCTCATTCTCCGGACTGCCCGGGATCATCATCGGCCACAATCAGAGCATCGCCTGGGGACTGACGAACCTGGGACCCGACGTCGCCGACCTCGTCGTCGAGAAGGTCCGCGACGGCGAGGTGGTCCGCGACTCCGGGAACGAACCCGTGACCACGCGCACGGAGACCGTGAAGATCGCGAGGCAGGAATCGCGTGAAATCACGATTCGGTCGACGAGCAACGGACCCATCATCTCGGACCTCACCGGCTCCTACTCCGACGTGCTCGACGCATCGACCGGAGCCGATACCGCGGACACGAAGTCAGGGCCGACTGACGAGACCTATCAGCTGGCGCTGCAATGGACCGCACTGGAGCCGGGCAATACGGCCTCCGCGATCTTCGGGCTCAATGCAGCAACGAACTGGCAAGAATTCCGGCAGGCCGCATCGCTCTTCGATGTGCCTGCCCAGAACCTCATCTACGCGGACACCGACGGCAACATCGGCTACCAGGCGCCGGGCAAGATTCCCAAACGGGGCGACGGCGACGGCATGCTGCCCCGGCACGGGTGGAAGACCGATGAGGACTGGCAGGGCTACCTCGACTTCGACGATCTGCCGAGTCTGTACAACCCCGATCGCGGGTGGATCGTCACGGCGAACAACCCGATCACCCGTCCGGGCGAGTCGGTGCAGCTGGGCAACGACTTCGATGACGGGGACCGAGCTCGGCGAATCACGAAGCTGCTCCAGGACACGATCGAAGACGGTGATGTCACGACCGAGGACATGTCGCGCATCCAAGGCGACGATCTCAACCCCCTTGCGCTGACAATCATTCCGCTCCTGCTCGATATCGAAGCCGAGGAGGGCAGCGACATCGCAGCTGCTCAGGATCTGCTGAAGTCCTGGAACGGCCACGATGATGCCCACAGTGCCGCCGCAGCCTACTTCAACGTGCTCTCGAAGACGATCCTCGATGAGGTCTTCGCTCCGAAGATGCCCGATGCGGTGCCTCCGGCAGGCGGATCGCATTGGTCCCTCGTGATCAAGAACCTGCTGAAGGAGCCCGACTCCGATTGGTGGGCCGACGGCGAGGTCGAGAATCGGGACGAAGCGTTGGCCCGGGCCATGGACTCGGCGTGGGAGACGACCGAGGATCTGCTCGGCCACGAACCCGTCACCTGGCGGTGGGGCATACTGCACAGGCTGACCATCCGCAACGCCAGCCTCGGCGAATCGGGGATCAAGGCCGTCGAAAGGCTGTTCAATCGGGGTCCTTATGAGGTCTCGGGCGGGTCGGGAGAAGTCAATGCCACCGGTTGGGACGCCTCTGTGGGATTCGAGACGAACTGGGTGCCGTCGATGCGCCAGATCATTGACCTTGAGAACTTCAACCAGTCCAGGTGGATCAACCTCACCGGTGCCTCGGGACACGCCTTCCACCCGCACTATGCGGATCAGACCGATGATTGGGCCGCCAACACGACCCGCCCCTGGCCCTACACTCCGGATGCGTTGGACAGGCACACCGAAGATTCGCTGGTGCTGCGGCCCTGAGAATCGGACGGCATGCCCACGACCTGCAATCGGAGTTTGAGAGCAGGGCCTCCGGCTGAGGTCAGGGCCTGGGCAGGATCTTCGCCTCGAGGAAGTTCGCCACATCGTCCTCCCAGCGGACGGGGTCGATGTTCCATTCCTTGGTGTGGCGGGCCTTGTCATAGACGGGCATCGTCACCAGGTCACGACGCACCGAGGCCAGCGCGTGGGACGGTGAGGAGGGAACGAATTCGTCGTCGTCGGAGTGGATGAGCAGCACCGGAACGTCGAGCTCCGCGGCACGTGTCACCCAGTCAAGCCTGCCCAGGTCCAAGGGCGTCTGCAGTCCGGTGATCGGGCGCGCCCACGGTTGGGTGATCATCTCCAGAGTGAGTTTCGCGATCGGTGTCGGCAGCATGTTGCGGCGGGCCTGGCCATCGAGGACATTCACCCAGTCGACCACGGGTCCGTCGAGGACGAGTGCCTTCACGAACCGCCTGTTCCGACCGCGGGATGCTGCCTGCAGTGAGATGGCTCCGCCCATCGACCAGCCGAAGAGGACGACGTTGCGGGCACCATGGGCGACAGCGACGTCGATCGCGGCGTCCACGTCGATCCATTCGGTGTCGCCGAGTCCGTAGCGGGAGGTGCTTTCGACCCTGACCTCGGCGTCATTGCGGTAGGACATGGCGATCGCCGGAACGCCCAGGGTGTTGAGCACCGGTGCGGCCCGCAGACCCTCGGCCCGGGTGCTGGCACGACCGTGGACGAGGATCGCCCAGGTGTCCTGTGGTTCGGGATGATCGGTGGGCAGCAGCCACGCCGGAAGTCGGCACGCATCGGATTCGATCTCGATGTCCTCGGCCTTCACTCCTGCCGCCAGCGGCTCCGGGTACACGATTCCGGTCCAGCGGCCGCGCCAGGCGCGTTTGATGTCTCCGCGGGTGACCGAGAGGATCTCTCGGGACACGGTTCTCGAGCGTGGGTCGTATTCGACGATGTCACCGATCACGGCATGGCCGGCGCCCTGGTTGAAGTAGAGACCGTAGGTGCCGCGCACCGTCGTCTCCTCATTCGCAGGCAGATGGATGCGCATGTTGGGAGGGAATCCGTCGATGTGGAGAATGTCCAGCTCCTCCGGCGCATTCTCGGGCACGACGATCTTGCGTGCGAAATAGACGGCCAGCCCCGAGGACGCCACCGAGATCACGGCGCCGATCCCAGCACCGACACCCACCGAGGCCAGAAGCAGGCGAGTCGGGAATTTAGTGTCGCGAACCATGAATACCTCCTGACTTCATTGTCACCCAAGGAATGAGAAGTCTCCAAACGCTGTTGTGCAGGTCAGAGGGCTCTCTGAGCCCACGTGCTGCCGCATCGACCGCCGTCGGGCACGGGCTCCGCGTGTCGGGCAGCGGTGAGACAATGAACTGCAGCAGAAATCGACAAGCACCGGAGGTCACGATGAGTCAGTCGCCGAACGTCAATGCAGAAGCCAATTCCGACGAAGTCCGCTGGCAGGATGTGCTCAGCCCCGAAGAGTTCGCGGTGCTGCGGCAGGGCGGCACGGAGCGTCCGTTCACCGGCGAATACGTGGACACGACCACAGTGGGCATGTACCAGTGCCGTGCGTGCGGAGCGGATCTGTTCCCCTCAGACACCAAATTCTCTTCGCACTGCGGTTGGCCTTCGTTCTACGCTCCCCTGGCCGAAGATCGGGTCCGCTACCTCCGCGACTCCTCGATGGGCATGGAGCGCATCGAGGTCCGGTGCGCGAACTGCGATTCGCACATGGGCCACCTGTTCGAGGGTGAAGGGTACGACACCCCCACCGACCAGCGTTACTGCCTGAACTCGGTGTCGCTGCGGCTCATCGACGGTCAGGAGTGAGCCAAGGATCGCGGCTCGTCGTCAAGACATTCGACGAGCTGACGATCGAGGAACTCTACGGGATCATGCAGCTGCGATCCCAGGTCTTCGTCGTCGAGCAGAACTGCGTCTTCCTCGACCAGGACGGCGTGGACACGTTGCCGCAGACCCTGCACGCCTTCTATCCCGATGACGTCCGGACCATGCAGGACACCCACGGCGCCGAGGTGGGCCGCAGTCTTGCGCCGAAGGCCTATGCCCGTATGCTGCCGCCCGATTTTCCTGACGGCCCGGCCTTTGAGCCGGGAGCCCGCAGTATCAGTCGGGTCGTGACGAACCCGCACGTGCGCGGCCAAGGCTGGAGTCGACGGCTGATCGGCGAGCTCGTTGCCGGCCACGGGCAGCGGCTGCTGACGCTCAATGCTCAGTCCTATCTCGAGGGGTTCTACGTGAGCTTCGGATTCAGCCCGAACGGACCGCAGTTCCTCGAAGACGGCATCGAGCACACCCCGATGTCACGCCCGGCGGACGCCTGAG
>NZ_JAKDJU010000127.1 GCF_030453725.1 Brevibacterium picturae | reverse complement strand
AACCACAGCAAGAAGTCCGTGACGATCGACCTCAAGTCCGATCGTGGACAGGCGCAGGTCCACGAACTGTTGGCAGACGCCGACGTCCTCGTCGAGAACTTCCGGCCCGGTAGCTCACTGCAGACGATCTTCGACTATAAGGAACTGGCAGCGAAGTTCCCGCACCTCGTCATCCTCCACATCTCTGCCTACGGCGATCACGGGCCGATGCGCGATGAACCGGGTTATGACATGGTCGCCCAGGCTCGCGGTGGTCTCATGTCCCTGACCGGTGAGGCAGGGGGACCGCCGATGAAGGCCGGATTCGCCATGGGTGACCTGGGTGCAGGGCTGTTCGGAATTATCGGTATAGTCTCCGCACTCTTCGAGCGCAGCCGAACCGGGAAAGGTCAGTACTTGACGACTTCGCTCTACGAAGGTCAGCTCGCTCTGCACGTGAACTGGGCGACGAACTACTTCGCCGACGGGAAACGCCCGCACGCGCTTGGCTCCGGGCACCCCAACCTCGTGCCCTACCAGGCCTACCCGGCCGCCGATGACTACTTCGTCATCGCCATCGGCAACGACTCTCTGTGGCAGCAGCTGTGCACCGCCATCGGCCGACCAGGCCTCGGCGAGGACGAGCGATTCGCAACGAACCGGGGACGCGTGATCAACCGCGAGTACGTCAATGAGGAACTCTCGAGAACCCTGCGGACAAAAACCGTCGACCACTGGTGCGCACTGTTCTCCGCCGCCGGTATCCCCGCTGCACCGATCAAACACCTCGACGAGGTCTATGCCGATCCGCAGACCGAAGCCCTCGGGATGGTCCAGACGGTCGACCATCCCACCGCCGGACCAATGCGGCAGGTGGCATTCCCCGTCAACTTCAACGGACTCCGCCCACCCGTGCGCTCCGCGCCACCAGAGCTCGGAGCCGATACGGACGATATCCTCGGCGCCGCCGACCACCCGCACCCAGCCACCACAGGAGCCTGAAATGACTACGACCGCCACCACGCAGGACGCCGCCGACCTCGACAATTCCGACCTTCTCAACCTCGTCGGCCTCTTCAGTGAGACCGAGATCGAACTCCGCGATAAGGTTCGTGGATTCGTCGATGCACGGATCCGCCCGAACATCGCCGACTGGTACGAAAACGCGGTCTTCCCCCGCGAGATCGTGGCCGAGATGGGCGACCTCGGGCTACTGGGCATGCACCTGCACGGCTACGGCTGCCCGGGACGCTCCGCGGTCGAATACGGCCTCGCCGCACTGGAACTCGAAGCTGGCGACTCGGGACTACGGACCTTCGTCTCCGTGCAGGGGTCGCTGGCGATGTCCGCGATCCACAAATTCGGCTCCGAAGCGCAGAAGAACCGGTACCTGCCGGGGATGGCCAAGGGCGAGATCATCGGCTGCTTCGGCCTGACCGAGCCCACCGCCGGATCCGACCCGGGATCGATGGCGACCACGGCAACACGCAATGACGACGGTTCGTGGACCCTCAATGGAGCCAAGCGCTGGATCGGCTTGGCCTCCATCGCCGATATCGCCGTCATCTGGGCCGCGACCGACGAAGGCATCCGCGGGTTCCTCGTCCCCACCGACACCATGGGATTCACCGCGACCCCGATCGAACAGAAGCTGTCGATGCGCGCCTCCATCCAGTGCGATATCGACATCGTCGATGTCCAACTGCCCGCCGAGGCGGTCCTGCCCGATGTGCGTGGACTCAAGGGGCCGTTCTCCTGCCTCAACGAGGCACGCTACGGAATCATGTGGGGCGCGATGGGCGCCGCCAGAGACTCCTACGAGGTGGCTCTGAAGTATGCGCAGGAGAGGATGCAGTTCGACAAACCGCTCTCCGGCTATCAGATCACCCAGCAGAAGCTGGTGAACATGGTCCTCGAGATCCAGAAGGGTATCCTCGTGGCCGTGCAGACCGGTCGCCTCAAAGATGCAGGCACGCTCGACCCGATCCAGATCTCGGTCGGCAAACTCAACAACTGCCGCGAGGCCATCACTATCTGCAGGGAGGCCCGTGCCATGCTCGGCGGCAACGGCATCACGCTCGAGTACTCACCGCTGCGGCACGCGAACAACCTCGAATCGGTGCGCACCTACGAAGGCACGGATGAGGTCCACACTCTCATCCTGGGCCGTCACATCACGGGTGAGCAGGCTTTCCGGTAAACGGGCGAGGTCAGGGACGGTGCTTCGAGACCCCCACCACCCACACCTCGGCACGGGCACCCTCGACGATCCGGCCGCGATCACCCAGGCCGTGCGCCTCGGCGGCTGAGGTCGTGGCCGCACGAATCGCCTCGGCGGTCGTCATTCCGGCGTCGATGAGGTAGTCGATCTCGTCGTGCAGTGAGGGGCCGTGCAGGACCGGAGCGAACGGGGTCTCGTTCGCATCCGTGCCCGCGGTGACGGTGATTCCTGCCTCGATCATGGCGCGGACATTGTCGAGGCCGGTGCCGAAGGCGGCATCGGCCTGGTCGCCGAAGCGTGCGTCGACGATGGCGCGCATCATTACGAGCGTCGGAGAGACGATGGTGCCCTGTTCCTCCATCCGTGCGAGAGTGCGGGGGCCTCGGTGGCGGCCGGGTCCTCGGCGATGATCTTGATGAGGTCAGAGCCGTTCTCGACTCGCCAGTCGAGGAATCGTTCGGCATCGGCAGGGTCACTCACCCCGGATTCCTTTGGGAAGCCCATCATCTCGATCTGAGTGCTTCCCGGCGCCGAGGCGGCGGATCCCGCACTGAGGATCGTCGGCAGCTCGTCGTCGGCCCGGAATTCTTCGACGAGCGAATCCGGATGTGTGCCCAACTCGACCACGGTGGTCAGACCCGAATTCAGTGCCGTGACCAGTCGTTCGCGTTCGCCGAGGTGGACGTGGGTGTCGATGAGTCCGGGGACCAGGAATCGTGCGGTTTCAACATCAGGTTCGGCCACGGGACGGATCGAGGTGATCGTGTCCGCGAACTCGACGTCGACGAGTTCTTCGTCTTTCGTATGGTCCGCATCGACTATGTGGACATTGCGCAAAGCAGTCATGATGCCACCGTAGTCTGTCGCCCGAGTTCGGTTCTGCTCACTCCTCAAGGTCGCTGCCGTATCGCGCCACGTGACCCATCCAACACTGCTCCATGAAGTACACACGATCCGCACCGATTGTCACATCTCGGGAAACTCCACACCGGTCAGCTCCTCCGACACCATCCACAGGCGACGCGCAACCTCGGCGTCCTTGGCCTCATCAGAACGGTCGACGAGCGTCGGCTGTCCCGTGGTCTCCTTGAGGCGTCGGGGGCCGACATAGCTGTTGCCCGGGATATCCGCTGTGGCCGCGCACAGTGTCGGCAAAGCGCCCTGCTGCTCGTTCTGCGAGATCAGACCGATCACGGCCTCGGTGACGGAAGCGAATACGCGGCTGCCCTCGCGCTTGTACAGGTTCGTCGCCGCCAGCCCCGGATGGGCCGCGGTCGCGATGACCGATGACGAGGCGTCGGAGAACCGTCTCTGGAGTTCGGAGGTGAAGAGCAAGTTGGCGAGCTTCGACTGACCGTAGGCGGCCATGGGTTTGTAGGGCTTGCGCTCCCAATTGAGATCATCGAAGTCGATCGTCCCCGAACGGTGCCCGATCGAGGAGACAGTGACGACGCGGTCGCGGATCTGGCCGAGCAGCAGATTGGTGAGGGCGAAATGTCCGAGGTGGTTCGTCCCAAACTGCAGTTCGAACCCGTCAGCGGTCCGCCCGAGGGGAGGGACCATGATCCCGGCATTGTTGATGAGGATGTCGATCGGGTCGGTGAAATTCTCGGCAAACGCTTTCACAGAGCCGAGGTCGGCAAGATCGAGACGTTGCACATCGACGATTCCACGCATCGACTCGGCCGCAGCCCGCCCCTTGCCCAGATCGCGCACGGCAAGCACCACTCGAGCGTCCATGCCTGCGAGCATGGATGCTGCCGCCCGGCCGATTCCGCTGTTGCCACCGGTGATGACGATGGTGCGGTCGGCCGCGGATGAAATGTTGTCATCGAGCCTGGTGCCCATGGAACCTATCGTAAGCCCAAGTGAGGGCCTCCACGGCTCCTCGCAAAATGTTAGGGTAGCCTTCGTGCCGCAGACTCCCTCATCAGGTTCGATTCTCCTCCGCAGAGCCGCCCGTCGACGCCTCGGCCTCCTGCTTCCCGGCGTTATCACGATGTCGCTGTGGCAGGTCTGTGAAGCGCTCGTTCCGGTCGCCATCGGCATCGTCGTCGACGTCGCGATCATCCCGCTGTCCCTCCCGATGCTCATCGTGTCCATCATTGGCATCGGCCTGCTGTTCACCGTGCTCAGCCTCGGCTACCGCTTCGGCGCACGACTGTGCAATTCTGCCCGCGAACACGAGGCGCACGCCCTGCGCGTCGAGATCACCCACGCCGCGCTCACCTCGGCAAACCTCCCTCCGGACCGCGCTTCCGGTGAGGTGCTGTCAATCGCCTCGGCGGATGCGGACACGGCGGCACAGTCCTTCGCCCAATTGGGGCGGGGAATCGCCTCGGTGCTGGGCATGATCACGGCCGCCGTCTTCCTCCTCATCGCCGACCCTGTGACCGGCCTCGTCGTCCTCATCGCCGTACCCATCGGCCTCATCATCGTGGCTCTGCCCGGACGGTCCGTGTCCACGAAGGCCAGTGCACAGCTCGAAGCCGTGGCACGAGCAGGAAGGTCAGCCTCCGACCTCATGCACGGCCTGCGCGTGATCAAGGCCATGGGCGGAGAACCCTGGGCTGTGAGCCGCTACCGTCACACCTCGGACGAAGCTGCCACAGCCGGCATCGCCACCGGCGAGCGGACCGGACGACTCGCCGGTCTCGGGGCCCTGGTCATGTCGGTCGTGCTCGCGATCGTCCTCATCGTCGCCGGTCTGCGCCTCATCGAGGGACAGATGAGCGTCGGTGCGCTCATCGGCATCCTCGGTATGACCGCATTCCTCACCGAACCGATGCGAGCCCTGGCAG
Source organism: Brevibacterium picturae (assembly GCF_030453725.1). Classification (GTDB taxonomy): domain Bacteria; phylum Actinomycetota; class Actinomycetes; order Actinomycetales; family Brevibacteriaceae; genus Brevibacterium; species Brevibacterium sandarakinum_A. The sequence goes on along the minus strand of NZ_JAKDJU010000127.1, from coordinate 3,787 downwards.
AGATCGTCGGTCTCTTCGCCCAATCCCATGGTGCCGCTCAGCGGATCTCCCAGCTCCTGACCGACATCGACGGCGAGGATGCGGCACCGACGGCCGCAGCGACCGCAGACAGCCAGGCCACCGCACCGACCGTCGCCATCACCGAGGAGGCGATCAGTATCCGCGACTGGAGCGTGGGCGAGGACCGCACGGTCGACTTCACCACAACCTTCGGTTCGCTGACCTGCATCGTCACCGAGCAACCCGAGGCGGAGACCGCACTGATCGCCGCCCTGGCCGGCCATGCGCGAGGCACCGGAGTCGGGCAGATGATCGTCTCACCCCACACGGTCGACCTGTTCGAGGGAACGATTCGCTCCAACATTACGATGATCCTCGGCGCCGATGATGTCCCAGTGACCGCCGAGGTGCTGGCCGCCTCGGGTGCCGATGAGCTCCTTGGTCTCGTCGACGCCGGACTCGACCACCGAATCCAGGAGCTCGGCGGCAACCTCTCCGGAGGACAGCGCCAGCGAGTGGCGCTGGCCCGAGCTCTGCACGCCGACCCCCAGTTCCTCGTCCTCCACGAACCGACCACCGCGGTCGATGCCGTCACCGAAGCGCGGATCGCAACCGGACTCCAGGACCTGCGCAGCTCGCGCGAGGATGCAGCCACCCTCATCGCCACCAGCTCCCCGGCGTTCCTCGCCGTAGCCGATTCCGTTGTGTTCGTCCCGGCCACAGGTCCGGCCCTGATTGGAAAGCATGCCGACCTCCTCGCCGCCGCAGACGAATCCGCGAGCAACACCTCCACCGACGAATCTGTCGACCGCATCTCCGCCACGGCCTACCGAAACGCGGTGACCCGATGAGTGCGACCCCGGAGCAGACTTCTCAGACCACACTGTCCATCGCCACCAGGCGCCGTTCTTTCGCCCATCTGGCTCCGTCGCTGCGCGCCAGGTGGGGTTGGCTCATCATCCTCATCGTCGCTGGCATGGCGAATGCTGGTGCCGGCCTCGTCGGACCCTGGGCGATCGGCCGTCTTGTGGACGAACTCCCCGCTGGGGCAGGTTCTGACCTCGTCATCGAAAGCGCGATCGCCGTGGCCATTGCCGGTGTGATCATGGCGCTGGGCACCTGGATCGGGGCGTGGGCGCTGGCCCATATCGCGATGCCCGTCGTCGGTGACCTGCGCACACAGGTCGTCGAATCCGCGCTCACCCTCGAATCACAGCGCGTCGAATCCACCGGCACCGGCGACCTGGTATCCCGCGTCGCCGACGACTCCCGCAAGATCAGTGAGGCAGCCGCGCAGGTGCTTCCGCTCGTCGTGGAATCACTGCTCATCGTCATCGTCTCCGCGGCCGGGCTGGCCGCGATCGATTGGCGGCTGGGCATCGTCGGGCTCGTCGCGCTGCCGATGTACTGGCTCACGCTGCGCTGGTATCTGCCCCGGTCGGAGCCGATCTACAAGGAGGAGCGCGCCGCGTTCGGTCGTCGCGCAGGACGCCTGCTGGGCGGTCTCACCGGTGCTCGAACCCTGCGTGCCTACCGGGCCGAGTCCGGGGAGCTGGCTCGCATCGACTCCGCTTCCGGGCAGGCCCGCGATCTGTCGATCGGCGTGTTCAGTTTCCTCACCCGCGCCTTCTCACGCAACAACCGCGCCGAGGCCGTCGTCCTCTCCCTGCTCCTCATCGCCGGATTCGCTCTGGTCTACTTCGGCGAGACCACCGCCGGCGCCGTGACCACCGCGGCCCTGGTCTTCCACCGCCTGTTCAACCCCATCGGCGCCCTCGTCGGGCTCTTCGACCAGATCCAATCAGCAGGTGCCTCGCTGACTCGTATGGTCGGCGTCATCGATGAGGCAGCAACCTCGCCGAGGCGGTCGGCCGACATCAGCATCGACCGTCCGGCCCTGGTCCTTGAGGACCTGTGGTTCACCTACGATGAGGACCCGGAGCCGAGCAACCACGTCCTCAAGGGCGTGAGCCTTCGACTCGAACCCGGCGAGGTCGTCGCCGTCGTCGGCACCACGGGGGCCGGGAAGTCCACACTCGCACGGATCGCGGCCGGCCTCTCCGCACCCACCCACGGACGGGCCGGACTCGCAATGACCACAGCCGCCTCGGCGAGGGAAGCGAACCAGCCAAAGTCACTGACCAAACTGCCAGAATCGGTCCTGCGCTCGCACATCACGATGGTCGCCCAGGAGGTCCACACCTTCAACGGAACCCTGCGCGAGAATGTGGCTCTGCCGGTCCCGGATGCGACGGACGAGCAGATCACTGCCGCTCTGGACACGGTCGGTGCCGACTGGGTCGCCGAACTCTCCCGAGGGTTGGCCACCGGAGTCGGCGACGGCGGGGCCAGGCTCACCGCCGTCCAGGAGCAGTCGATCGCCCTGGCCCGGCTGGTGCTCGCCGACCCGTACTTCGGCATCCTCGACGAGGCGACCGCCGAAGCGGGATCTGCCGGAGCCCACGCCCTCGAACAATCTGCCAGGGCCGCCTTGGACGGGCGCGGAGCACTCGTCGTCGCTCACCGCCTCAGCCAGGCCGAGACCGCGGACCGCGTCCTCGTCATGGAACACGGAAAGATCGTCGAAGAGGGAACGCACGAGGAATTGGTCGCTGCCGGTGGCCGTTATGCCCAGCTGTGGGCCGCCTGGTCGGCCTGAGGCCTGGTCGGCCTGGTCGGCCTGGACCCAGCCCTCAACTGAGCCCCAGCACCGCCGTCGCGATCGAGAAGTAGATGATGAGGCCCGTGGCATCGCAGAACGTGGAGATGAACGGGTTGGAGAACACAGCAGGGTCGGCTCCGACTCGCTTCGCGATGATCGGCATCAGTCCGCCCACGGTTGCGGCCATGATGCACACGGACAGCAGGGTGAGCCCGATGACCAGTCCGATCGCCACGCCGTAGACCAGGCCGGCAACGACGAATCCCAAGAGACCGAGCACAGCACCCAGGAGTGCCCCGACCCGCAGCTCGCGCCAGATGACCTTCCCGAGATCGCGGATCCTCACCTCGCCCACGGCCAATGCGCGGGTCACGGTCGTTGCAGCCTGATTGCCGGTGTTGCCTCCCGTGCCTGTCAGCAGCGGGATGAACAGGGCGAGGATGACGACTTTGTCGAGGCGATCCTCATAGACTTCGAGGACCTGAACGGTGAGAATCGCGGAGACTGCGAGGACGAGCAGCCAGACGATGCGGCTCTTGACCAGGCGAAAGATCGTCGACGAGAGGTAGGAGCGGTCCAAGGGTTCGGAACCGCTGGAGCGGGCGATGTCTTCGGCGTCCTCTTCGTCGACGATGTCGAGCACGTCGTCCATAGTCAGAATCCCGACGAGACGTTCCTCTTCGTCGACGACCGGCATCGCGATGAGGCGGTGGGAGAGGAACTCACGGGAGGCCGTCTCACGATTGGTGAGCGCGTGTGTGGTGATCGACTCCCGCACCATCTCGCTCAGCGGAGTCGAAGGCTCTGCGGCAATGAGGTTGCGCAGCGAAATGACGCCCAGGAGCACGCGGCCGGGGCCGACGACGGGCAGCAGATAAACGGTCTCGGGGCCGTCGATGCGTGCGCGCACGACCTCCATCGCCTCGGCGGCGGTCCAATCATCGTGGAGGCTGAGCACCTCCGGTGACATGTAGCGGCCGATCGCGGACTTCGGGTAGCCGAGGACCGCGGTCGTCATCTCCCGTTCTTCTGCGTCGAGTCCGCTCATGAGCCTGCGGGCCACGTTGGCGGGAAGTTCGCCGAAGAGTTCGGCCCGGTCGTCGGGGTCGAGGCCCTCGACGATGT